>CBIHOP010000483.1:0-2115 GCA_966211385.1 uncultured Bacteriovorax sp. | reverse complement strand
TACTATTTTCCAAGCCTCATCGGTGGAGAGTAGCTTCATTTAGTTCGAGCTTATCGTTTCCAGTTTTTGCCATCTGGCCTCAAATTTACTTCCATCATCATACAAAATAGATAAATTCAAAATATTATGTTCTAGTTTGAAATTTCTCTTTTCCACAGCGTGATCTCTTTTGCTTTGAGAGCAAATCTCAATGTGATGCTCAATCTCATCATCACTAACAACTTTGTATTTTCCAGAATAGGTTAGTAAGTCACGACCACACTCAATCTCATTCTTGAAAAATATCTGAACAGATAAAAAGTTTTCACTAGAATAGATAAGTTCACCTTTTAAAAATGAAGACGTAGCTTGAAAAGCGCCCAGAGAATTATAAACACCGTGAGAAATTAGTTTGTAACGCCCAATTAGATTATTCATAAATAGATTCTAAGCTAACTAAGAATAGTTTTGATAAAAAAACGAAAACCGTGGATAATAACAAAAGAAGATTGTCTTGATTCTTTCCAGTTTCGTTCAGATTCTAGGAGCGAGAAGTGAGGTGAGGGAGCTTACTGTAGTAAGTGACCGAGCCGAACGAATACAGCGACGACGAAGATGAATGAAAATGGGAAGAATCATGGTGCCCGAGACGAGACTTGAACTCGTACGACCGGTAAAGGTCGGCAGATTTTAAATCTGCTGTGTCTACCGATTCCACCACCCAGGCATGAGTCATTTAAACGATCGGAAGAACTGTGATTTTGAGTAATTTATGAGCATCTGTCAATTACAATTCAGCTTCAAAAAAATAATCCTTCCACTTCTTTTGGTGTCGGCGACTTTTGGTTGTGCCACTAAGCGCTCGAATGATGTGATCATTGATGAGCGGGTGATACGTGCTTCGTGGTTGAAGTTGCCATTAAGATTCGCAGATCGCGACAAGGACGATAATTTTCTCGCTCATCCGTTTTTTGATGTGGAGCCTGCTTATTATAAAGAGGATTCTGTTTTCAATATTCGTTATGTGGTGACGACTCCAAAAGAGAGCCCGTTTCAGTATGAGCTCGATTTGTATTCGGGAAAACTTTATCGCTCGCGCGAGTATTGTGCTCAAGATGATGTTTGGGAGTTTTATAAAGGTCATATAGAAAAACCAAATTTCACCCAAGGAATTGTTCCGCGCATTTTTGATCAAACAAATTCTCCTCAGCGAGTGATTATTCTTTCTGATAAAGAGCAAGTTCAGCCATTCAAGCTTTTGCCAACTCATTATGATGAAGCACGAATTATTGGCTCGGTTGTGATGGATACTTGCGAGAGTTTTCCTTGCGATCGCCCGGAGAAGTGGAGCCCGACGCAGATTCTTGTAGGAGTCGTAGCGGCCGATCCAAAAATGTATCAGATCAATTCCTTTATGGATCTCAAAAGCAAAGTTGATTGGAGTTACACGAAGGCCATGCTGACGAATATGTTTGGAACATACTCTGTCGGTGGAAAAATTTATCCTGCTTACCGAATTACCAAAGAGCTAAACGCGAAGGATACAAAAGCATACTTTGATAAAAATGCGACGATTGTGAACGTGAAAAAAATGGAAGACTGGAGAATGGATTGTCTTCGTCTTTACGATTCCATGTGGAGCGAAGCGCAGAAAATTCGCGCGATGAAAAATGGTCAGTCGGATGCTTTCTTAAAATATTTCAAAGAATTTTACGCGAAAAATTCCCAGAATTTTTATGGCTGCCAGAAGCTTGTTCGCCCTGCAAATATAAATGAAGATTATCGACGACTGTGGTTTTTTACTTATGTTCAGGCTTTCACGCTCCTCGAGAAAAACGGTTTTTTCTACAATTGTCACGACAATGCCTGGGCCTTCAATCCCAAAGTGGATAGCGAAAAATACTTTAACAACCAAAACAATGAGCTCGCTCGTTGCCGTGCAAAGGACTTTGAAAAAAGTTTTGATCAGGCAATCAACGGAATGAGTTTGATGAAAGCGCAGACAAATCGGAATTTTATATTTGTTGAGTACGATAATGGAAAGGTTGGCTCTCACCAAAAAATCTATGGATGGATTCAGGTAAAAACCACTCACCACGCTTGCGTCGGAAAAGAAAAGGAGCTTCAATCAGCGGC
>CBIHOP010000482.1:0-2125 GCA_966211385.1 uncultured Bacteriovorax sp. | reverse complement strand
AATGTCCTCACAGGAAATCTTTCTCGTACCGGAATTTTAAAATCAATCCTTGGTCTTTATACGGCCGAAGATAAAGAACGCGCGATGAAGTATATCGAAATCGTGGGTCTTAAAGGTAAAGAAAAAAATCGTGCTGACAATCTTTCTGGTGGTCAGCAACAGCGTGTAGCGATTGCACGCGCCCTTATGCAAAATCCAAAAATCCTTTTAGCAGATGAACCAGTAGCTTCTCTCGATCCAGCTACTTCTCACTCAGTTATGCAATATCTTAAAAAGGTAAACGAAGAGCTAGGGGTAACTGTTGTTTGTAACCTTCACTTCCTTTCACTTGTTCGCCAATACGCTCACAGAGTTGTGGCGCTTAAAGGTGGAGTGAAGATCTATGATGGTAAACCATTAGAGATCAATGAAGAATGGTTCAAAACAATCTACGGTGAAGATGCTGTAGAAGTGACAATTAACTAAGAAATTAACGGAAAAAATATCCATGCAAAAAGTATATAAAACCGCACCTAATAAATATGTCCAAACGGTAAAGGCCTTCATTCTAGATGCCCTTGCTTGGGCCTATCTTGCCCTTATCAGTTATAAAATTATCTACGAAAAAATTATCATCGATGTTCGTTACCCTGAATTTAGCTGGAATCAACCACTTTATTCTCTTTACATCGGTCTTGGTATCGCTGCCGTTTTATTCTTCACACGTTTTTCGCTTGGTCGCGGACTCTTCGGACTTTTGAAGTACGATGAAAACGAAACAGCAACATCTCAACCATTCGCGTGGCTTGGGTACCTTGTTATTCTTTTAACTTTCATTACTGGATTCTATGTTTCTCAAATCTCACTTAAAGAATTCCTTTCTGAGAGTGGATTAGAAGGAGCAAAGAGAATTTTCACGGCGCTTTTCCATCCAAACTGGGGAATTTTCCAGGAAGGATTGTTTGCTGCTATTGAAACAATCTATATGGCCTTCATCGCTACTGCAGTTGCTATTCCTATTGCGTTCCTATTAGGCTTTTTTGCCGCTAGAAACCTCATGAGCGGCAATCCGATTGCCTTTTTCGTCTACAACGCACTAAGAGCTGTTTTAAACATCTCTCGTTCGATTGAGCCACTTGTTTGGGCGATTATTTTCTCAGTATGGGTTGGTATCGGACCTTTCTCAGGTATGCTCGCTCTTTGTATCCACTCGATCGCATCCCTTACGAAACAATACTCTGAGCAAATTGAGTCGATCGACGATGGTCCAATTGAGGCCATTACAGCAACTGGTGCTCACCCAATCCAAATCGTTTGGTTCGGTGTTGTTCCTCAAATCGTTCTTCCTTACCTTTCATACACAATTTACCGTTGGGACATCAACGTACGTATGGCGACGGTCATCGGTCTAGTTGGTGGTGGTGGTATCGGTAACCTTCTTATGCAATACCAAGGTCAAGCACGTTGGAATGAAGTAGGTATGCTGGTTATCTTGATTGCTGCTATCGTTTGGACGATGGACTGGGCGTCTTCTAAAATTCGCGAAGCTTTAAAATAGTAAAGGGGCCCGAAAGGGCCCTTTTTTTTTAAGATCTGTCCCGACCACCGCTATATTTTTTACAAAACTCCACTACTTTTTTTTCAAGATGCTAATTTCGCCAACGTTAAACTTAACAAAAGGTGGACGTATGAAAAAATCAATCCAATTGTTTCTGGCAACAGTATCACTACTTACAGCATCTGTGGCGTTTGCAGATACTGGAGTTGTCTCATGTAAGACTAAGGTTACTTATAACGATGGTTCTCAGGAAAATTTCCGTACATTCGTGAATGTGCATGCAGCACCAAATTGGGAAGATGATGGTTTTCATTTTGAAGGAAGCAGAGTGAATAAATTTCCTTCTGATTCAGCAAGAGCTTTATCTACTTATGCTCACATTCAAGATGATGTACTAAGAATCAATTATCGCGGCCTCTCAAAAAATAACGTAAGTAGCTGGTCAGCTGGTAGTGAATATTATTTTGAATTTAAAATTGGTAAAGATGGAAAAACAGCTGAGCTGATCGAGTCTTCATCAACGTCAGATAGAATCACAATTGATGTTGAATCTTGTAGAGTTTCACTCTAACAATAAGGCCCCTTGCA
>CBIHOP010000481.1:0-2133 GCA_966211385.1 uncultured Bacteriovorax sp. | reverse complement strand
TTTTCAGCGATGATTGATAAAAGCAAAATGCAGGGGAAATTTATGAAGTCATCTCTCATTATACTCTCAGTCCTCACTTCTCTTTCTGTATCAGCAACAGATGTTCAGGATAGATATGAGAATCAGGATTTTTCTCCCATTGCAGATGTTTCTATAGGGAAAGAACCCACAAAAGATTTTGATAAAATGTCACAAGGACAGCAAGCACACATTAACGGGCTCTATGAAAATTACGATAAAAGTGTAAAAATGTGTAATGGTGCTGCCAGTTGCGTGAACAACCTTGATCGCGGTCTTGCTTTAGAAGTTAAACAGATCTCAAGATTAAGCAAAGAACAATTCGATGCTTTTAAAGAGTATAATGAAAAGCAACCAACTTCGATGTATATCGCTGAAGGTGCTACTTCCGTCTTAAATCCTAATTACGATCCTTGTTATGAAATTAGAAATAATACAAGTGGAGCTAATACACCAGAAAACATGGCCGCTTGTTCTGGTCAAGCGGTGCCACAACAGACATCAGCATCAGCTGTTGCTAAAAATGAAGTTAATGTTTTAAGCGAGCAGCTTCAGTACATTGAGTTGGGAAAACAATCACAATTTGAAATTCTTGTTGAGGCCACTAAGAAGTATGAAGCAGGTCAAATGTCTGTTACAGAATATGCTTTGATTGCTCAAAAAGTTTCAAAAGTTGTCGATGCTTCCAATAAGATCATCGCGGCAGGTTTATCAAATTCTTCTCAAAATAATAATGGTGGAGTGAAAAAAGTGAAAGGTGTTGGACGTGAACCAATCCTCCCTCCAAAATCAATTCAGTATACAAATAAGTATGTCGCTAACAACTAACCTTTTTGCGGGAGTAATAACTCGACCAATGCATTCAATGCATCTGTCGTTGTAAAAATTCCGTAAAGTTTCTCTTGATCGTCTAAGATTATTGCAGAACCTTTTTTCTCGCATGATAAGCGATAGGCAACTTCTCCTAGTTGATCATTAGCGTGAGCAAAAAGTATTGATGTGCTCATGACACTTTTCACCCGCATGAACTCACTCCATGGTTTTCCATAATTAGCGAGGATGTCTCTCTCTGAAACGATCCCAACGACATCTTTACCGTCCATGACGGGCAAGTGACGAATTCCTTTTTCTTTCATTAACAGATGAGCATCTTTAAGTTCAGCATTGAGATTAATAGTCTGGGGTGAAATGCTTGTGTATTCGTCTACCGTTAAATTCATTTCATTCATAGTCGTACTCCTTCACATTCATTCTAAGAAAAAGGTGCCTGGATAAAAAGACTCCAGGCACACTTCATAATCTTTAGCTTAAGCCTCTACGACATCAACCGGTTCAGCTTCAGTAACAGTTTCTTTTTCAAAGCTCCATCCATAATAGATACCGAGGGCGAAATAAATTAACTGAGCAACTCCGATAAGAAATAGAGTGTCACCCACGACGCGCATCCAGCGCAGCACTTGCATTTGTGGTAGTTGTAAGAAGTCAGAGCTTCTCGCAAACCACAATCCTGTTTCCATACTCGCCATAGTCTGCATGATACCGATTGGTAATAAACTTAAGAAGATCATGAGAATAAGACCAATATTCATACACCAGAAAGCAGATTTGATATGTAACTCTTTCCACACGCCTACTGGTTTAAGGCGACGAAGAATGAAGAGCACAAGACCGAGAGAAAGAAGACCATACACCCCGAAAGTTGCTCCGTGAGCGTGAACCGCAGTAGTGTTTAATCCTTGCATGTAATAAAGAGCGATTGGTGGATTGATAAGGAATCCGAAGATACCTGCACCAAGAAAGTTCCAGAAAGCAACACCGATGAAAAATCTAATCGGCCATCTGTATTGTTGCATCCAGGCCGCTTGATGTTCCATTGTGTAAGTTTCATAAGCTTCAATACCAATGAGGACAAGAGGAACAACTTCAAGAGCACTAAAACATGCACCGATCGCAGTTATACTCATTGGTGTACCACTGAAGTAAAGGTGGTGGAAAGTTCCGGGGATACCGCCGAGGAGAAAGATGGCAGTAGAAAAGAGAACCTGACGAGTAGCAAATGCTTCTTTAATCAACCCAAAACGAGTGAAGATAAAAGCAAGTGAGACAGTTGCAAAG
>CBIHOP010000480.1:0-2137 GCA_966211385.1 uncultured Bacteriovorax sp. | reverse complement strand
GTGTGAATCAATGCTTTCACTTTTGGGTTATCGATTTGCAATTGATTGTCTCTGACCGCTGCTTCAACAAGACGTCCTAACTCTTCATACGTTTCTTTCATATGAGCATTTGTACGAGATGCAGTAAGCATTTTGCGACAAATTTTTAACCAATTAACAATCTTCATGAATTTCTCCCAAGGCCTAACGAAGATTAGATTTTATCGCCCTACAGAATGCTTGTGAAGAATGAATATTTTGATAGCATGAAAGGGTGACTTTTTTGCTTAAAGCAATCGAAAAACAGAGAAAAAACGTTGGTTAACGAAAAACGAGATTTTAGTCAGACATTCATTCGTATTGAACGCGCTCTTAAAGATCGTTATTCAAACAAGCGAGATCCTTGGGGACTTGAGCCGGATCGTGCGCTCAAAGATCTAAAAGTCATCTGGCCGTTTTATAAATATTATTTTGATGTTCGACTTCACAACAAAGAGATCATCAAAGAAAAGGCCTACATGGTTGTCTCCAATCACACCGGCCAAATTCCTATTGACGGCCTTTTAATCTGCACCGCTTTCGCAGCAGAGTTGGAAAGACCTATTTTTTTACGTCCACTTGTTGAAAGATTCCTCACTTCACTTCCCTTTTTGGGACGATGGTCGAGCGAAGGTGGCGCTGTTCTTGGCGATCGTACAAATTGTCTAAATCTTTTGAAGCGAGGAGAATCTATTCTCGTTTTCCCGGAAGGTGTTAGAGGAATTGCAAAAGATACAAAAGATCATTATCGTCTGCAAAGATTTACAAAAGGATTTTTGCGAATGGCACTTTCAACTAAAGTAGAAATTCTTCCAATAGCCGTTGTTGGTGCTGAAGAATTTTTTCCATTCGTAGTTCATTTTAAAAAGTTAGCAAAGTTTTTAAAACTTCCTGCACTTCCTATTACGGCCAATCTAGTTCCTCTCCCATCTCCTGTAGATATTTATATCGGTACTCCTTATCATCTTCCTGATCATCTGAGTGCTGAAGCATTAGATGAAGAATTAGAGCCACACATTCAGGCGCTCGAAGCAGAAATTCAACGTCTCACTGAAATTGGTCTCGCTCATAAACGTACGATTGCTCAAAGAATTAAATCATGAAACAAAAAAAGATTCTCATCATTGGTATTCAAGGTGCTTTGGCAAAAATGACTGCTGAACTTCTGATCAAAAGTGATCCTAATGTGATCATTCATGGAGTTGATTCGCGATCGATTGATGGACTTCCCAAACGATCACAGCTGACTGCTCAGCAGATGAAATACAATCGAACTAATTTTGAAAAACTTTTTCGTGAACATCAATTTGAAAATGTTCTGCACTTAGGTCGCCTCGGCCACTCTCCAGCAATGGGGAATATCCATAAGCGCATCGATATTAATCTTGTTGGTACGAATACCATTCTTGATCTGGCACAAAAGTTTCATACGAAAAAAGTCGTCATCATGAGTACTCATCACGTCTACGGTGCTCTTCCCGATAATCCCATGTTCCTGCGCGAAGATGCTCCGCTAAGAGCAAGTTTTAAATATGCTGAGCTTCGAGATGTGGTCGAGATGGATCAGATGTGTACTAACTGGATGTGGAAATATCAAAACGAAATTCAGACAGTCGTTTTGAGACCTTCAAACATTATCGGCCCCCAAATTAAAAATTCCATTACCCAATACTTGAAAACGCCTTACGCTCCACTGCCGATTGACTACAATCCGATGTTTCAGTTTATTCATGAATTCGATATGGCGAATATGATTGTTCAAGCACTCGATAAACTGAATACTGGCATTTACAATATTGCGGGTGATGATGTGATTAGTTTGCATGAAGCTGCAGAAATTATCGGCGTGAAAAAAATCAAAGTTCCTATTATCGCCGTTGAACAACTTGCTCGATTTATGACTCCGCTATGGAAATTCCCGCTCTATTTACTCGACTATATCAAATTTCCCTCTACGCTTGATAATTCTGAGTTGAAGTCTGCTCTCGGGACGGATTCTTTCCGCTTTAACGCTAAAGAAGCTCTGGAGTTGCTGAAATATCACTAAAACCAACCGATGAGTTGGGATGGAAAGTTTATCGAAATTCTCGATTCTTCATTTGATCTTTGCGGCTTTCAT
>CBIHOP010000479.1:0-2145 GCA_966211385.1 uncultured Bacteriovorax sp. | reverse complement strand
CTCCCGAAATTTCCAAAGGGACCAGGAGGAATTTTTCTTCTTAATACGAAACGTTCCCGCAAAACTGAACCTCTAGTGAACTTGTTTTTGGAAAAAACTTCGAATGATCGCTTTAATAAAATTTGTGAGGACGAACTCATTCCAATCACGACTGCATGCATTGATAATTTCTTGAAGGCCGATACAAGTTTGCTTCTGGAGAATTTCAAAAAACTTTCTGAATTTCAACTTGAGCATCTTTCACCCATGATTCCAAAACTGTATCGAGATTTATGGAGTCAGGGGATTACGACTGATGAATTCTCATTGAAACTTTGCGGTGCCGGTGGCGGAGGATTTCTCATGGGGATCACCAACGACTTCCGCAGAATCAAACAAACACTCAAGTCTCACGAAATCAGATTGCTCTTAAGCTTCTAGGCCCGCTTGCTGAAGCATTGATTTGTAATCTTGAGAACTCATGAAATCTGATTCTTTCGTGTAGTCACGAGTGACTGTCACAGCATTGAAGATTTGTTTTTCTTCTTCCATTTTCGCTGAGCCATTGTTGAATGTTTCACCAAGCATTCCGCGTTTTGCTTGAATGCGCGCAACTGGGGCCTGTGCAAAAATCTGTTGTAGAATAACTTTTTGACTGCTGTCTGTTTCACAATATCCACCAGCAAGAGCGAAAGTTTCTACTGAAAAATTTCTTCCTGACATAAGCAGTGAACGAACAACATTTTGATTAAGGTACGGAGTAAGGAAAGAAAATAATCCACAGGCCGGAGTCAATCCTTGCGATAGATAATCAAAACAAAACTGTGCCTCTTTCGTTGCGAGTCTGATGTCTGCTGCAAGCGCAAGTTCAACACCTACACCACGAGCTCCACCTCTCACATCTACAATCACTGTCTGTGGAAGACACATGAAAGATTGAGCAAGAATTGATAGCTTTGAAATTTGTTTTTTTATTTTTTCTTCTGTGAAAGTTTTAATCTCTTCAGGATCAAATCCTTGAATGAAAGTATCACCGTAACAAGTAATGAAGAGTGACTGCACCTCATGGTGGGCCGCTGTCCAAGCCAGAACACTCTCGAGCTCAAAGAGCATTTCTGTAGTGATAAATTTTGAACGGAGTTTTATTTCGAGTGACTTCGTGTCTGTGAGGAGCGTGGTAACCATCGAACTGTAATTGAAGATGGGAATCCTAGTGAGTGCTTTCATTAACCTTCCTTGGTTGTGAACACTAATTAATCTGAAGTCACATGTGAGAGAATCCTTGTCTCACATAAGTATTCTTTCAAATCTTAAAAATGTATGTCAAAGAGCTTTTGCAAAAAAGTGACAAAAAAAAGGTTTTGAAGCTTGGAAGGTCCAATTTTTACATAGTTGAACTTATCGCTCGAGCAATTTTCCCATTTTTTTCTTGAAGGATGGCGAATTAAAATCCATAGGACCGTCGATAAAATCCACCAACTGATGATTGGAATAAATGAATGTCACTGGTATCGCACTCACATTGATGGAATCTGCAATTTTCGTTTCCTTATCGGCCACAATGATCAACTCATCTGAAATTTTTAATTTGTACTTAACCCTCATGATCTTTTTCAATTGATCATTTTGTTCGGTATTAATCGCAACGATTTGTATTTCTGGATAAGTCTTTTTCAACTCAATTAACGAAGGCAATTCTTCCATACAAGGCGCACACCAGGACGCCCAAAAATTCACAAGCACAACTTTCGCCCCCAATTCCCGCCCTTTGAATGTCCGCCCCTCAATACTAGTCATCTCCTGTTCGTAAATCCTGCTCTTTTCGATAGGAAGCTCTTTCGGCGTCTGACAGCTCATTAGGAAAATAACGATCAGCTTGAAACATTTAGTAGGGGCAATATACTTTTTCATAGTGCTTTCAAGTATAAAGGAGATTTCAAAAATGAAGACATGGTTAAAAATGGCCGTCATGGCATCACTACTTACTTTAGTTTCATGCGCTCACCACGGTAAGGGTGGATGCGGAAGTGATAAGCAATGTGACATGAAAAAAGACTCTAAGGAATGCAAAGAGTGCTGTGAAAAAGGTCAGTGCGATACAAAGAAAGAAGAAGCCCCTAAAGCTTAATTATCCAGGGGCCTTGAAGAGTTATCTTGGAAAATGCC
>CBIHOP010000478.1:0-2146 GCA_966211385.1 uncultured Bacteriovorax sp. | reverse complement strand
CCATCATACGTAAACATGATGTTGTGTGGAGAAATATCACGGTGGATGATGTTTGCTTCCTGACCAGTTAATTTATCACGGAATGTGTGAGCGTAATAAAGTCCCTGACAGGCCTGCGATACGATGTAAGTAGAAATCTCAACTGGGAAAACAAACTTACGTTCTTTTAATTTTTCGAGATATTCTTTTAAGTTACGACCATCACAGTACTCCATCGCAACGTAAAGTTGCCCTTTGTGCATACCATAGTCGTAAGTCTGAATAACGTTTGGGTGAAGAAGACCAAATGTAACCTTGATCTCATCCATGAACATAGTTTTGAAAGCTTCGTCTTTTGAATACTGTGGCTGAACCATTTTGATAGCAACGACTTTGTCTGCTTGCTCACCTAAAAAGCGCGCGCGACAAATCTTTGCCATACCCCCATCCACCAAATGGTCTAGGATGAGATAACGTCCGAAGCGTTCGCGTTTTGTGTCAGTCATACCACGTCTCCTGATAGTTCATATCGGGAGAAATGAAGAATAACTTAAGCCTAATTTAAAGATATTTCGTTGAAACCAGGAAAATTTAAAACCAATGGTTTTAGTTCTTTAGCGTCTCTACACAAACCATAAACTTGGTACAAACGTGTGGAATTCATTTCGGAATCCGGGTGAGAAAGAAGGTGTTTTTTAAATTCAAGAAGCTCAATTTTTTTAAAGCCCGAGCGTTCTAGTTGCTCATTTAAAAGTGAATAAGGAATCACTTTTGTGTCCAAAGAATAAACAAGTGCAAGTCTGAAGTCGCCGCATTTTTGGACATCTTCAAGCTCTGCTTTTGAAAACCAAAAATTAAAACTCGATTGTGGAGTGATCGGCGTCATCATCAAATCAAACTGAAGTGTGAGTTCGTGATACCAGGAAGTGCGGCGAAATTGTAGATCCTCGTCCCATGTTTTATCGGCAAAGGCCCCATTGCGAATGTAGTAAGTCCCTTCTCTTGTAATGTTTTTACTGAGATTTCCACAACCACTTAATACCAACAACAAGACTAATAAATACTTCATGCTTTACTCACCCATTCAGCGATGTCTTTGAAAACAATTTCTTTTTCACTTTCATTATACAAGTCGTGCTTCAAAAAAGAATACTTCTTTTGAGTTAAAAGGTTTTTTTTGAGCCCACGTGCGAAAGAATCTGTTCCATTTTCTATGAGTGAAGGACCTGTGCTCTCTAAAACAAGTGTGGGTTTATCGAGAAAATATGAATCTTGATAGATATGTCGCACTTTTTGAACAATTGCCCTCAGAGATGAAAGTGTCGGGCGATGAACAATCAGTGGATCTTGCAAATACTCAAGCTGCTCTCGACGAAAACTAAGCATATCTGCAGACGGATAAATTTCGAGTAATCGAAAGTGATCCATACTCTCTTTTCCAGCCAGATTGAACTTTTCGTAAATTCGATTTTGCAAGTTGAATCCTGGAGATTCAAAGTGCAGCATGAAATTGGAAAGAATAAGAGAATCAATTTTATTTTTTACTGTACCTTCAACTCGATTGAGCAAATCAAGCAGTACAAGGGCCCCGAGACCATGCCCGAGCATCACCCATTTTTCGCTGGATTTTTTATCAATACTCTCCAGGAGAGCGCTCACATCGGCGATGAGATCATTCATGTGCGACACGTGTCCGCGAGTACCGCTGGATAAACCGTGGCCGGCAAAATCCATCATGACAAAATTGAATTCAGGATGTTCTCCTTGAAACCAATTAAGGAGATGATTAAATCGTCCATGATAGGAGCCAATATCATGAAAGAGAAAAATGGTTGTTGATCCCTTCCCTAATTGGCGTTTTACATAAATTTTTTGATTTTTTATGCAAGAATCAAAATGCGTGACTTGAACATTAGAACGAATTTCTTTCCACTCTAATTCCATGTGCTTTTTACACAGCATGATTCAACATAATTTTTTTTGCTTGTGAATCGAGACATTCAAAAGCACATACAATCGTCTGCTCTTTAGTATGGTATTGATCAATTCGCACTTTTAAATTGCGAGCTTTCACTTCATTTCCTGCATACAGTGTTGCGAGCAAAGTTTGACCAGTATATTCACCGAATGGTCCGGCACCCAGTAGACGACCGCCAACAGCACCAGC
>CBIHOP010000477.1:0-2149 GCA_966211385.1 uncultured Bacteriovorax sp. | reverse complement strand
AGTTTCTTTTACGCCGAAGTTATTAAGAGCAGATCCGAAAAAGACAGGGGACTGAATTCCATGAAGGAATTCTTCTTTCGAAAAATCACCAATCATCGCTCCAACAAGTTCCAGCTCTTCTTTTAAAGTTTCTAATAAACGCTCACCAATGAAATTTTTAACGGCAGGTGAGTCCAGATCAGCGGCATCAATGATCGTCGGATTAAAAGGGTCTTTAGCGTCTTTAAAACTCATGATTTGTTTTGTTCGCAAATCATAAACACCTTTGAAGTCCACTCCCGAACCAATCGGCCACGTCATCGGCACGCATTGAATATTCAGAATTTTTTCTACGTTTTCTAAAAGCGCAAACGGATCCATCGCCTCACGGTCATATTTATTCATGAACGTAACAATAGGAGTGTCACGCATACGACAAACTTCCATCAGTTTAATTGTCTGTGCCTCAACCCCTTTAGCTGAGTCGATCATCATGAGAACGGATTCAACCGCAGTGAGTGTTCTATAAGTATCTTCCGAGAAGTCTTTGTGGCCCGGAGTATCGAGTAAGTGCATCGCCCTTTCGTTATAAGGAAAACTCATAACAGAAGATGAAATCGAAATTCCGCGCTCCTTTTCAATTTCCATCCAGTCCGACTTTGCGTAATTGCCGTCTTTTGCTTTAACTTTTCCTGTCTCACGGATGACTTGACCAAACCACAACAACTTTTCAGTCATCGTCGTCTTACCCGCATCGGGGTGGGAAATAATAGCAAATGTACATCTTGGGCGCTGATCGCCAGAAACGTCTAACATGAGGAATCCTATGGAGTTTGAAATCGAATTATTCGAAATGTTTACCATAGGGAGTGGGCAAAAAACAGCAACTTTTTCCGGAGAATGCTGCTCAGCTAAATCCCCACCGCAAATATTTTAATCAAAGGGATGAATTGTCGAAAAGTCGGGCAATAAAACAAAAGACCATTAGAGGTTTCAACATGTTTAAGCCGCTTTTTTTAACAGTTTCACTGACTTTAGCGACACTCACAGCTGAGGCAAAACTCGTTCAGATCCTCCATACGAACGACACTCATTCTTTTTTGGATAGCACCCACCACAATAAAGAAGAAGGTGGAGCTTCCCGTATGAAAAGCCTCATGGATTACTACAAAGACAAGGCCCGTGCCGATGGCATTCAAACCCTGACTTTAGATGGCGGGGATTTTATGGAAGGAAACATCTATTACATGGCCGACAAGGGACTTAAGACTTTTCAAGTCCACAATCAAATGGGCTACGATGCAGTGGCAATCGGTAATCACGACTACATGATGGGAGCAAAAGGCTTCGATGATATTCTCGCAAACACAGATCTCAATTTTGGTCTTCTCGCGGCCAATGTTAAGAGCGGACCGATGCATGAAAACATTCGTCGTAAAATTTCTCCGTATAAAGAATTTGAAATCGATGGAATGAAGATCGCCATTATTGGACTGACAACTTCAGATTTCTTTTTTAGCTGGATATTAGAAGGAAGCACGATCACAAATCCTATTTCCGCGGCCCAAAAATATGAAGAGCTGCTTAAAAAACGCAACAACGATTTTATTTTTGCTCTCACACACATTGGTGTAAATCGCGATCTCAAGCTCGCTAGAAAAACAAAACACATCGATCTTGTTGTTGGTGGTCACTCTCACACAGCGCTTTTTGAACCCCTTTATGAAACAAACAAAAGCGGACGCGATGTTCCGGTTGTTCAAGCAGGATTTCACTCTCAGTACCTTGGTCGACTCATTATTGATCTGGAAAAAGGCAAACCACTTAAGGTTGTTTCTTATGAATTAGTTCCGGTGAAATTTACAGCTGAAGATCAAGAAATTAAAAGCATGGTTCAGGATATCGATGATGAACTTGCCAACATCTATGGTGAAGGTTGGCTGAACGAAAAAATTTCAGAGAGTGAACTGCAAGAAGATGATAAATCAGGTTCACGTAAATGGGCCTATTTCATTGCCGATGCTCTTCGTGAAAAGACTGGTTCTGATGTGGCCATGCATGTATCAAGTATGAACGGAGAAAATTATCCGGTTGGTACAATTACAAGACGCGATTTGATCAATTCAATTCCTCGTGCCTTTGAATTAAATGATGTGTATGGATGGAATAT
>CBIHOP010000476.1:0-2154 GCA_966211385.1 uncultured Bacteriovorax sp. | reverse complement strand
TCAAAAAAGCGCTTCAATGTTTGAGACTTTGAAGTCAAAACTTGCAACGAAATTTTTCAAATTGCTCGAAACTTCCAGCAAAATGATTTTTAACGCTCAGTTGTCTCATTCCAAAATTCCAATAGCTCAAAGTTTATGTTTGATTTAAACGCATAAGAAAAATTGTCACGGCCGCGAATCATTCGACTACCATAAAATTGAATGCTTTATTGGCCGTCAGAGGTAACTTGAAGTGGAATCAATTATTTTTAAAATCTTTCAAACTGTCTTTAAACTCGTGGGTATTTTGATGCTGACCGGGACACTTGTGTCGGTACTAGCAGATATTCAGAAGTTGGCATTCAACTCCAAACGTGTGGGATTAACCAGCATGCTTAAAGTGAATGAACAGTTGGTTGGAAAGACCAAGTAGCTTTCCTATAGGGCAACCGTCATGCCCATGATGTCAGAATTTTGAAATTAGGACTTAAGTTCGCGTCCCGAGTATACTTTTTAGAAAATTTTGTGACTTCTCGATAGATCATTTTCAGTTCGAAATTTTGAACTGGTAAAAGGTGCGTCACAGCAGCGTTGATAATTTTTTTCTCTGCTCATCCGGTACGAAACAGATCTTTCTAGGTTGAGCTATTTTATGAATAGCAATTGCAACATCAGTATCGCTTGAAAGTATGGCTGTAAAATTTGAGCTTAGAAACATATTAACGATCATAGCATCAGAGCTTGATAGGCCCTGAGAACCCATCAAATTTACAGCCTTCTCCCATTCAGGAGCTGTTTCAATAAACTGAGCTTGATCTTCTTTTCTAAGACTTAAAAAGTTTAATCCAAAACGATCTACTGTATCTTGCCAAATCGACAGTAGCTTGCTGCCGATTCTTTCTTCACAGAGTGCAGTCCAAAGATCTTTGTCATTAAAATCTGATTCTTGGAGCATGAGTAATTTGAGCATCTTCAATTCGCTTTCACTCAGTCGAAGAGGTGATCTACCATCTTGTTCTCGTTTACTTTGGTTTGCTCTCAACGAGGAAAGTTTTTTGGAAAGCTCTAAAGGTAGTTTTGATTTTTGAACCGTGGCTTCAAAGCTGAGTAAAGCCTCTGTAAAAATAATGCGCCTATGAATTTCCAAAAATTCGGACCTAACATTGACGTTACAGAACAAAGGGATTTGATGCTCAGATAAAAGATCCAAGAATTCAGCAGTCGAATCAAATGAAGGATCGAAATCATAGGTAGCAGATATCAAAACATTTGTATCGACGATGATTCCTCGGCGTAGATTCTCATTCTGCTCAAGTAGGTTCAAAAAATCACTATATCCCCAAACAAAACTCATTAAATCTCAGCCTCATCTTTTGGTTTAGCAATTTTTTTATCTGACTTTTTTCTTTTCTCGTAGGCTTCATCGACAATCCGAAAGACATCTTTAGAAATAGGCTGCTGACGTAGTTCAGAAAACTTTCGGGCAATTTCTTTTGCAGCACCTTTTTTGCCAATTTTAGGTTTTTGCTCTGTCATATCGACTCCTCTGAGGAACAATATATCATAAGTTTTCAATCTACAACATATTGATTTTACTTAAATATTTTAACTTTAGATGGCGCAGCCTATAACTTTTTATCAATTTTGGAATTGATGGCCGCAAGAAATAAAGGCCAGCAATCTTCAAGTTATATTTTCCAATATTTCCACATCTGAAAAAGGCCGCTATGTGGCCAAACTTCTTCCAATATAACAAAAATATATTTATGATTTAAGTGACAGCATAATTAAAACAAATGCAATCACATTGAAATCAAAGCAGTTTTCAGTTGAGAGGAGAAATTCCAAAATTCAAAAATAGGCCGTGCAAGATATTATGATCCGAGCACTGGGCGATGGACGAGTAAGGATCCGATACTTTTTGATGGGGAAGATACTAACTTGTATGGTTATGTTTGGAACGATCCTATTAACTGGGTGGATCCTGAGGGTACTTTCGCCATTGCGCTTCCATTTTTCGCATTCCCTGGGGCAGGCGCTGCGATTGGTGGGGCCGCTGCGGCGGCTGCAGGTGCCGCAGTTGGATGGTTCTGGGGACCAGATACGGATGGTGGTGGAAGTGATTGGTCAGCACCGATGTGCTCAACACCATATGGAGATGCAAAATGTGGTCAT
>CBIHOP010000475.1:0-2156 GCA_966211385.1 uncultured Bacteriovorax sp. | reverse complement strand
ATATTGACGTAGAGATCGTGGTTGGCAAACTCCCCAATTCCATAAGCGATAAAAAGTGTAACCCACCAAACAGCATCACTAAAAAAAGCCGCCATCATAAGTTGAAATCCAACGATCAAAAGAATCCAAAGGACTGACGGATAATGATGTCCATAGAGTTGCCTGATCTCTGGATATTTTTCCAGCATTTCTTTACGGCGTTTAATATGAATATTTGGACTGTCTTGAAGGATGTATTCGTTCATACTTTCTATTTATCAATCTCTGCTATAAGTGACAATCTTAGTTATCAAAAATACACGACTTTTACGCAAAAAATCTCCGCCCCGGGCATTCACCTTGCTAGTTATGATTGTAGTGGAAAATGAAGAATATAAAGTTGGGTAAATACGATGAAAAAAAAGAAAATGCCTAAGGCCAAGTATAAGTTTGAAGCCAACGATATCTTGAAATTTAAACTGATAAAAGACATCCAAGTTTCTCCAAACGGTAAAGAAATTGTTTATGAAGTTCAAGTGCCTGATTCTGAGCGGGATGATGAAATTTCTCAAATCTTTGCCCTCTCCACCTATGGTGGTGGTGAACCTAAACAGCTGACGATTGGTGCTTCAAACGATACTCAACCTCGTTGGTCACCTCGAGGTGACAAAGTTGTTTTTCTCTCCGATCGAGATCAGGAAAATGTTCAGCTTTATATGATGGACCGCTCAGGCGGTGAGGCACGAAAAATATCTTCCTTTAAGGAAGGCGTTTCGGATTTTTCATGGGGAAAAGATGGTGAAACATTACTTGTAGTTGTCCCGGATACAATTGATGAAAAACCGCAAGATATGGATGATGAACTGTGGGAAAAAAGGCCTAGAGTCATTGATTCATTGAAATATAAATCAGATGGTTCCGGGTATACCAATGATCAGGTCTTCCATATTTATTCTTTAAATATTGAAACGCGAGAAATTGTTCAGCTTACCAAGGGGAACGGAAGTTATCATTCGGCCATCTTTACACCTGACATGAAAAAAATCATTTATGCAAAAAATCGTGAAAGTAAGACGACGCCTTATTTGAATGATCTTTGGATAATGGATAGTGATGGAAGACACAAAAAACAACTGACGTGCAGTCTCACTTCTATCGGAGAAATTTCCTGTTCTCCCAATGGACGCTGGGTCGTTTTTACCGCAACTGATGAAGCTGGTAAATCCCTCTCATGGCCTCACCTTTATGATTTAAATCAGGATAAACTTGATACGCTTTTTGAAGAAGATTCAGAATCTTCCAGTTTTGTTTTAGATACGAACAATGCACCACTATGGTCTTCTGATTCACGCTCTTTTATTTATTTGCGCTCTTATCACGGAACGAGTCAGCTCGCTAGAATAGATCTGGAGTCACGAAAACTTGAATTCATCTCAAAAGGCGAAAGACAAATCACACTCCTTCATGGAACACATTCACGTCTCGTTTACCATTCCGTTTCTATAACTGAACCTGGCGATATCTATACCTCTGATTTTGAGGGTCACGAAGAAATCCGTCTCACTCACATTAACGACGATTGGTGGAAAACAAAACTACTCCCCCATGTCGAAAAAAAGATATTCACATTCGATAAAAATGATTCAGCTGAAGGTTATCTTCTCACACCCCATCACAAAAAAGGTCCCTATCCACTTCTTGTAGACATACACGGTGGCCCTCATAGTTTTGTAGAATTTGGTTTTTCTTATCATGTTCATTGGTACATGCTTCTCTCCCGCGGTTGGGCGATTCTCACTCTCAACTCCAAAGGTTCTACGAGTTATGGACTTGAATATGTCGACAAGTTACGAGGACACTGGGGTGAACGAGATCTCTATCAACAATTAGAGGCGATAAAACAACTTGAAAAAGATGGAATTATAGATGGTGAAAGAGTGTCGATTGCCGGTAAATCATATGGTGGTTACTTGGCCGCTTGGGCCGTCAGTCATTCTCATAAATTCAAGGCCGCCATTGTTTCTGCACCGGTGACCAATTTAGAATCGCACGCTGGAACATCGGATTCAGGATACTATGTTGGACCATACGATCAAAAAGCTGAACTCTTAAAACATCGCGAGCTTTATCGCCGTCTATCCCCTGTAAGTTATGTTCACAAAGTTCGCACACCTACG
>CBIHOP010000474.1:0-2175 GCA_966211385.1 uncultured Bacteriovorax sp. | reverse complement strand
AGCGGTGCTCTTGAAAGCGGAGTCACTGGAAAATGTATCGTTCTCATCACACCGGATGCTGATCGCACGATGAACACTTTCTTGGGTATTACTCAAAATTTTTCAACTAAAGAATTGATGGAAGACCATCTTAAAAATTCTACTTACCTCTACATTGAAGGTTATTTAGTGGCCTCTCCAACGGGAAAAGAAGCTGCGGTAAAAGCAAAAAAAATTGCTGAAGCTAACGGCGTAAAAACAGCTTTAACATTTTCAGACGTCAACATGGTGAACTTCTTTGCTGATGGAATGAAAGAAATGATTGGTAGCGGAGTTGATCTCCTTTTCTGTAATGAAGCTGAAGCCATGGCCTTCACAAAAGCTGGTTCTGTTGAAGAAGCGGCCGAAGCGCTAAAAAAAGTTGCTAAAACTTTTGCGATTACTCTCGGACCTAAAGGTGCCCTCGTTTTCGACGGAAAAAAAGAAATTCACGTCGTCACAATGCCAGTAACGGCGGTTGATACAAACGGAGCAGGTGATCTATTTGCTGGTTCAATGCTTTATGGAATCACTCACGGAATGGGATATGCAGAAGCCGCGAAACTTGGTTGTCTCGCTTCATCAACACTTGTTACTCAATTCGGTGCTCGTCTTAGAAAAGAGCAAGTTTCAAACATCAAAAACATTTTAGTGAAATAAGTTAAGGATAAATATTTTATGTCTCGTTTAAGTGTTAAAAAAATTCTTTCAGAAAAAATTATCGATCAAGAAGCAACAGTTAAAGGATGGATTCGTTCCGTTCGGAATTCAAAGAAATTTTCGTTTGTTGTTTTAAACGATGGTTCTTGCCAGGACTCCATTCAAATCATCGTTGACGAAGTTCTCCCAAACTACGCTGAAGTTGCGGCCCTCTTAACAGGAAGTGCAGTCGCGATTACTGGTAAACTTGTTATGGGTGGCGGAAAAATTCAAAACGTTGAAATGCAGGCAAAGTCTGTTGAAATCATTGGACGCGTAGATGAAACTTATCCGCTTCAAAAGAAAGCAACCTCACTGGAATTTTTAAGAGAGCAAGCTCACTTAAGAATCAGAACAAATACATTCGGCGCCGTTATGCGCGTTCGTCACCATCTGGCGATGGCCACTCATAAATTTTTTGCTGATCGTGGCTTTTTCTATTTAAACTCACCGATCATTTCAGGAGTTGATGCCGAAGGTGCTGGAGAAATGTTTACTGTTTCTCAAATGGCCTCTGACATTACAAAAGCTCCAAAAACAAAAGACGGGAAACTTGATTTTTCTCGCGATTATTTTGGAAAAGAAACTTTTCTCGCAGTAACTGGCCAGTTAGAAGGTGAGTGTTACGCCATGGGATTAGGTTCTGTTTATACATTTGGACCAACATTCCGTTCTGAAAACTCAAACACAACAAGACACTTGTCTGAGTTCTGGATGATTGAACCAGAAGTGGCCTTCGCTGATCTCGACGAAATCGCGGGCCTTGCAACTGATTACATCAAATACCTCATCTCATACGCACTAGAGCACGCTCCAAAAGAATTGGAGTTCTTATACTCACGTGAAGACGCCACTGTTGATAAAAACCACATGGACGTCTTAAAACACGTTCGTGATTCACAATTCGTTCGCATCACTTACACAC
The DNA here is from genome assembly GCA_966211385.1 of uncultured Bacteriovorax sp. Taxonomy (GTDB): domain Bacteria; phylum Bdellovibrionota; class Bacteriovoracia; order Bacteriovoracales; family Bacteriovoracaceae; genus Bacteriovorax. The sequence continues at coordinate 533 of CBIHOP010000474.1, read as the reverse complement.
AAGCAATGGAAATTCTCTCGAAGGTTGATCCTGCAGTTAAGAAATTCGAATACCCAACAACATGGGGATCAGAACTTCAAACTGAACACGAACGCTTTCTTGCAGAAGTTCACTTCAAAATGCCAGTCATCGTGACTGATTATCCAAAAGAGTTCAAAGCATTCTATATGAAGTTGAACGAAGATCAGCGTACTGTTCGCGCGATGGATATTCTTGTTCCGGGCATCGGAGAAATTATTGGTGGATCTCAGCGTGAAGATAATTTGGAAAAATTAACTAAACGTATGGATGAAATGGGGATGAATCAAGAACCGCTTTGGTGGTATTTGGATCTTCGTCGTTTTGGGTCCGTTCCGCATGCGGGGTTTGGGCTTGGGTTTGAGAGGGCGCTTATGTACATTACGGGGATGAATAATATTAGAGATGTTATTCCTTTTCCACGTACACCTAAGAACTGTGATTTTTAAGATCGTTGGACGGTTTGCTTCAGCTGAACGAACTCCCTAAGAAACGATCAACTTTTCATATTTTCA
>CBIHOP010000473.1:0-2206 GCA_966211385.1 uncultured Bacteriovorax sp. | reverse complement strand
AAATACACTTAAGTTTTCATTATTTAAGCCGCTGAAGCTTGAACTGGCCATCCCTGAACCAGAAAAGCTGGAAGATGAAAAACTCTTTATCAAATCCACTCTCATGATTCACACTGACACTGAAGGCTTCAAAACGTTAGGTGAAGTATATCAGGCTGTGAAAGAAAAACGTCTAAACTTTTGACATGAAATTTCTACCTGTAAAAAAAGTAGACATCTAGTGGTTCACTAACCCTATTGAATTATAGCGCTTCTCATTGGCACTCCTTTTGAAGATATACATGTATTCACACTACACGTGATCAAAAGGGGTTCTTATGAAAAAGACAAACCTGTATTCATCATTTGCCGTACTCTTCGTTATGGCCGCCATCACTCCTCAAACTGTTTGGTCGAAAGACTGTGACTTTAAAAATCGTATGCCCGCTTCCGAACAAATCAATTGTTTAAAGGAAGAAAAAGATAAACTTGAAAAAGACATTAAAAAATTAATTGATGATAAAGAAAAAATCGTCAAAGAACTCGATGAAGTGAAAGCAAAAAAAGTTCCTGAAGAAAAAGTTGTAGAAGAAAAAGAACTGAAGAAAGAAAAAGAAAAAAAGGATAAAAAAATCGCAGCCGATAATGAAGTCTACGATTTGATGTTCGATATGACTTCTTTACTCATGAGTCAGCAACAACAACAGACAATGATGATGAATCAAATGTTCTCGATGATGTCGATGGCCATGCAAAATTTTAGCTATCCACAACAGCAACCTCAACAGCAATATGATAGCCTTTTCCCTTTCGGACAATTTGGAACACTTGCAGGTTTCAATCCGTACTCACTTGAGAGTCTTGGATCAAGCTTCGGCACTCACCAAGTTAAATGGAATCCTTACTCACTTGAAGGCGTGGGCGGAATTGGAATCGGTCGCCAATTCTCTTCACACAAAAGTATCTATGAAGATAATTTTGTGAAAACTCCTTATCGTTATCCGGCAGAGCAACCGGCACAACTTGAGAGACAGCAGTTCATCATTCAGCCACCAATACATGGTTATGACTTCGGTCAAAATCCGAGTACGCAGATGGAATCAGTTCCACAGCAATTGGAACAACAAAAAATTCCTCAGCTGAAAAAGTCGAATTACATCTAACAAAGACCGAGTAATAAACTCCGACATGGGCAAAAAAAGGAAAAAATTTCCTTTTTTTGCTCATTTTTTTTTCTACCAACACGAAAAGTTATTTAAAGGTGAACAGGCACGGACGAGCTTGTATCAAAACCTGCAATGGATGCTACTTCAATGGAATAGGACTTATCATGAAGGTAGAACTTAAAGGCCAGACAACGAACGACAAAACTCTCATCAAAAAATGTCACATGTGCGGACATATTCACGAATCAGCTCAAGAGCCGCAGAAATGTACGAAGTGCAAAAAATCCTTCCTTCCTGTCAATTACTTTTCTAAGGTTCATTCCAAGTCACAGAAAGATTTCGACAAACTTTTTGCTTTTGGTCATGAAATTCACGAAGAAGATCTCATAAAAGGTCTTACAGTTCTTTGGTAATTGATGCCGTTAGATGACTAAAATGGTAAAAATGGAGAATGCAAACACTCCATCCTATCGTTCAAAGGCTCTTTGAAAAGAAAGGCTTTAATCAGCAAATGATTGAGAATTTCTTATCTTGGGATTTAAAAACCATTCCTGATATGAGTTCTTTAAAAGATCTTTCTAAAGCTAGCAAAAGAATCATTGAGGCCATTGATCGCGAAGAAAAAATTGGTGTCTACGGTGATTATGATGTCGATGGAACAACTTCATGTGCTCTTCTTTATCACTTCTTCCAAATCCTAGGCGTTGATGTAGATGTTGTTCAACCTTCTCGTTTTGTGGAAGGGTATGGGCTTCATCTTTCAAGCATCGATGAAGCTGTCGCAAAAGGTTTGGAAATTCTTATTACCGTCGACTGCGGAATTTCTAATAACGAAGCGGCCGACTATGCCCGGGAAAAAGGTCTTGATCTCATCATCACAGACCATCATAAAGACGCCCGCGAAGAAATGCCTAAGGCCTTCGCCGTTATTAACCCCAATAGACGTGATGAAATTACAAATCCTCATTATGAGGAATTAAAAACTCTGGCCGGTGTTGCAGTGGCCTTTGCGCTCGCCGTACAAATCAGAAGCGATTTAATAAATCTTGGACAAAAAATAC
>CBIHOP010000472.1:0-2213 GCA_966211385.1 uncultured Bacteriovorax sp. | reverse complement strand
TGTATTGCTTAAGATCAAGACGAATTGGTGTTCCGTCTTTTGTTTTAATTTTTGGAGCGTCTGTCGGACGTTTAACAGCAGCGATGTAGATACAGTCAACTGGACAAGCAACCGCACACTGAAGACATGAGATACAGTTTTCAGCGTCGTTGAATAAACGTGAACGAGAATTTGCAGGAAGCTCTTCTCTCACTTCTGGATATTCAATTGTAACGACTGGTTTTCCCCAAACGTATTTGAAAGTAATTCCCATCCCGATGGCCGTCGTCTTAACAGCACCCCAGATGTTTTTGAACCACTGGCCAAAAGTCAGTTCAGGTTCCATATGTTTTTTAAGGTGAATTGTTTCCATTTTATTCCTTAATTAAAAAATTGTATGTCTAACGATCTACTTCGCCGAGAACGATGTCGATACTTCCGATTGAAGCAACAAGATCCGCCACCATTTGTCCTGGTGCCATGATTGGCAACATCGACACGTGAGTGAAGCAAGATGATTTTACTTTCAAGCGATATGGAGTTTTTCCGCCGTCAGAAATAAGGTGGAACCCGATTTCTCCACGAGGAGCTTCCGTACGCATATACATTTCGCCCGCAGGAACTTTAACGATTTTTGGAACTTTACCCATAACCGGGCCTTCTTCAATTCCATCAAGGATTTGACGAATGATTTTTACTGACTCGAACATCTCCATTACGCGAACGTAATAGCGATCCCAACAGTCACCCAATTGACCTTTTTCACCTTTACCCACTGGAATATTGAATTCTAGTTTGTCGTAGATTGAATAAGGACGTTTTTTACGAAGATCCCACTCTACACCTGATCCGCGAAGAACTGGTCCAGTAGCACCGTAGTCGTAACATTGCTCAGCTGTTAACACACCAACGTTGGCCGTTCTTCCGATGAAGATTTGGTTTTCACCAACAAGCGCGTGGTATTTTTGAAGTTCAACTTCAAACTTGTTACAGAAGTCTCTAATCGTTCTTAATTGATCGTCAGTGATATCGTTCCATACACCGCCAAGCCAGATGTAGTTATAAAGAAGACGTGCTCCTGAGAGCTCTTCGAAAATGCGAAGAATTTGTTCACGATCCTGGAAGGCATACAAGAATGGAGTAAAGGCCCCAAGGTCGATAGCGTATGTTCCGAAGAAAAGTAAGTGAGAAGCAATTCTTTGAAGTTCACAAACCAGAACGCGGATGTACTCAGCGCGCTTTGGAACTTCTGTTCCCAACATTTTTTCAACAGTCAGAACATATCCAAGCTCCATGTTCATGGCACCGAGATAGTCTAAGCGGTCAACGTAAGGAATGACTCCGCGGTAATCAACATTCTCAGAATGTTTTTCCATACAACGGTGGAGGTATCCTAAATGTGGAATCGCTTCTACAACGATTTCTGAATCGGTTTTAATCTCTACTCTTAATACACCGTGAGTAGCAGGGTGCTGAGGACCCATATTTAATGTAAGAAGATCAGATTTTAAAACTTCTTGATCTCCTAAGATGATTTTATCTTCAACTTCGTGATGACCAGCAGACATTATTCACCATCCTTTTCGTCAGACTCTTCACTCGCATCACCAGAATTTTTTCCTTTCCAGCTATAAGTAACAAGCTTTGGATCGCCCACTTGGTCCTTGAGTTTCTTTCCGAACATATGATCTTCAGTATTAATTTTCCACGCAGGGTTAACAACCATATCAAGATATTTTTCTTGAACAACGTAGTCTTTTCTTAACGGATATCCTTGCCATTCATCTGGACAAAGAATTCTTCTGTGATCTGGATGGCCCACAAAGTGAACACCAATCATGTCGTAAGCTTCGCGCTCTTGAAAGTTAGCGGCTGCCCAAACACTCACTACAGAATTAATTTTTGGAAGATTTGAAAGTGTATTTCCTGTGCCTTCGCCGCGAGGAAGTTTTACTTTTAAAAGGACTTCAGTGTTGTTGAAAAAACTTGCTAGAACATAAGTAAGCTCTAGGTGTTCTTTCATATCAGTTGCAGTGATTGCTTGCAGAACATTCATCTTGTGTTCAGCAGAGTTTTTAAGCGCCTGACAAACTTCAAGAATTTTTTCTGCTTCCACTGTAATTGATGAATGACCAACTTCAGCTGTTTTCACAACAGGATTTGATCCTGGAACAGTCGAATTTAAAAACGATGCGATTTGATTAAGCATGCTTCACCCACTTATCACGAAGGAG
>CBIHOP010000471.1:0-2226 GCA_966211385.1 uncultured Bacteriovorax sp. | reverse complement strand
CATAATCATGTACGAGAACGAGAATTGGTGCGAGTGCACCGAAAAAAGAAAGAATCAGCTCTACCTTAACGAACTCTTGAAAAAGTTCACGCTTAATGAGCTTGTGATACAGGAGTGCTCCCAACCCCATTGAAGCAATATAGAGACCGATTGTTAAGTTGTATCTTAAGGCCGTATTCCCCATTGTCGTAGATAACGATTGGGCGAGAAGAAGTTCATACAGGATACTCGCACAAGCAACAATTGTTGTAATGAGATAAACAAATCCAAGTTCCCAACTCGCAGTCGGAGTTCCAATCTTTCCGCGACTAACGATTCGTTGATCTACTTTTTGAAAAGGAATTTTCTCCGCAATCTGGTCAACAATTTTGTTAAGATTGATATCCATATTGCAAATGTAGATATCCATGGAGATGAATTTATTTTCAGGATATGTGTGAAGTGAAAAATGAGATTCAGCAAGAATGAATACGATTGTTTCACCTTGTGGAGTGAACTTATGTTCAATCTTGTTAACAACAGTTAAATTTTTTTCAATAACGCTTTTAATATGATCAACATAATCAGCGCTTAATTCATGCTCTAAAACAGCATCGAACATTAAATGTTGGGACCTCGTGTCCATTAGTTACTATCCTTTTTGCTGCATTATTATTTCAAAAAGTCTGAATTTTTTTACGGCGTAACAAATAAGCAAGGTAATCGCCACATAGAGATAAATTTCCCCAATTGAAGCACCAAGAGTGAAACTATATACACTTCCAAGAAAAACGAAAAAAGGAGCAATGATTCTGACAAACAGAATGCGATGAAATCCAAAAATTAAAAGTGAGTTTTTACCTACCCAATTTACAACTGGTAATTTGACTTGAATTTTTTTTCTTTCAAGCCAGAGAAAGAATGAAATGACGAACGCTTGTGAACCTAGAATATACAGCATTCCGGTAAATGTTCGTGCGAGATCATGTTCTGTCCTCAGAAAGTCATCCATATCGACATGAAATTTATCACCGAATAAGAAGTAAACGATCATCGCTAATACACCGACAATCATGAAAGTTATGTCTTTATTATGAGCGAAACGTCGTTTGTGATAATGAATATGACCCATTATGAAACCAAGACATCCTGATAAAACGAAATACTCAAGTCGAGCGTCGTATTCAAATCCAGGATGGAGGTTTTGTCTTATAGTGTCCTGGAAAAGGTCCGAGAGAAGTTCAACGGGAACAACAAATCGAATGCATGATAAAAGCGTTAAGCCGACAACACCTGAAATTCCAGCATAACGATAAAGCACTCCCAACATCCCGAGCACAACCATCCAGAGCATGATCGGATAAAAGGAAATCGCCTGACCGAAGTTGGGTGCAACGATAAAATTTTCAGCGACGAAGAAAAGAAAAATCAAGCCCATCATTTTTAGCTTCGATGGCAATTCTTTACTAAAAGTTTCTTGATCTCTACGTGCAAGATTGAATGCTGCCATCGTCAGATAGATTTGACTAACCCACGGAGTGAAAGTTATCGCGAGAAAATGATTATAGACATCACTTGCCACTTGCTGGCCAATCATCGGGAAGTGAACTTTGTAGGTCGAAGTTAGAGCAATGGCATCTCGAAAATATTCGATGTACCACATGTTTACGTAATAAGTGAAATGTTGGTCGAGCGCGAGGATGATAAAAAACCCGCGGAGGAAATCCAAATTGGTTATCCGCGGGTTTTTGATTTCTTCTAGATTACTTGACTGGCTCAACGAGATCCTTGTCTTTTTTCTTGCTTAACACTTTGTCATAATTTCTTATGTAAGCATTAGTAACTTTCTCGAATAAAGTTTGACCATCTGAAGAGTCATACTTTCCTTTTGCTCTATTACGAGCATCGATAGCATCACTTAAACGTTTACGATCTTCATCACTCATTCCATTATAACCAGTTCCGCGTGAAGCTCCAGCTCCATTTGAGAGTTCTTTTCTACTACTACTTCCGAATGAACCAGCACCATAGATACCAGATCCCATTCCAGAAGCGTCGGCTCCGCCTGCACCACTCGCAAAGTTTGCTCCGTATCCAGCTCCAGCACCGGCCGCGTTTTCACCTGAACCTGCATTTGCTTCTGCTGCACCAACAGTATCCGCGAGACTTGAACCTAGACCGCTAGCTCCTGAACCTGATCCGCTCGAACTTGGACTTGTAAATCTTTTTGAAAAACTTGCTGCTGCT
>CBIHOP010000470.1:0-2230 GCA_966211385.1 uncultured Bacteriovorax sp. | reverse complement strand
ATTATCGCTGACAAACTCGGAATCAGCTTAGACAAATATGCTTATAAGTTTTTAAACAGCTCTGTAGTTGATCTCAACGAAGACAACATCATCAGCAAAAATAATATTTCTCCCTATGTTATTCATCAGGGTACTGCCATCATTGGCCTTTCTGATCAGCGAATTGATAAAGCTCTCAATGAAGACAAGTTTTTAGTAAGTGATTATGTACTTGCGATTTTGAGAGCTAAAAAAGCCGCCATGAAAGAAAGTGCTGCCCAACCAGATGCTGAATATCCACTCAAATCTTTTGTTCTCGTTCACACTGTTGATCACGATATCATGCAGGCGGTACTTGAAAGACTCCCACCTAATTTCATAAACTCACTGGCAGACTAAAATCTTATCTGCATTAAGAACGGGTTCTAAATCGCTCTGACATATCCCAATGTCTTCTGCTTCCTCAGCTTTAATCCCTCTAGGGCAAGCGGGTTCATTTTTTTCCCCGCAATGATTCTGTCCGCAAAACTTTGAGCCGCCTTGTGGACATTGATAATCGACGACTTCGTACCAACCATAACGGCATTCTTCGCAACGGTTTTCGCCAATGCTCTCACAATTTTTATTCACTTGATGACAGCGAATAGCGCTGCCATTTGAAAAGCGATCTGAGAGCTTACCAAGATATCTATTACTTCCGTAATCGAAACTCTCTTCATTTAATCTTAAAAAACTCATACCTGGGTAGAGGCTTTTTTCTTTCTCTGGACTGAATTTTTGATGAGACTTTCCTTCACGAACGTTAACTAGCGGAAGACTTAGAACTCTATCTTTATTTTCCCATTTCAATTTCATCATTAACTGAAAATGATTATAGGAAAGAGTTAAATGACTGACATCCTCCAGACTCATCCAGATTTTGTCTTGAGGAATTTCGGGACAACTTTCTTTTCCTTCATTTTTGGTGATCGATAAAGTACCTAGAGTTTGTTTGTATGGAACTTTGTAATAAACACAATGACGGCTAAGTGAGAGCCCACCTTCTCCTGGAATCAAGAGGCTAAGAATAAGCTGAAGTGCGCCTGGCGGTCGTGTTATCTCCTGATCTTTAACTTTAAGATCGGCAATTTCCTGAGCAAAAATCCATTCTCTTGTCAGCGAATAGTCGAACGCATTCCAATTGCTTTTATGTTGTGAGCAACTCATTAAAATAAGCGCAACTGTCAGGAGTACTACTTTACTCATTCAGTACTCCTCGCATGCATCGAAACCCAACTTTGAATTTATCTATTTTTCCCTCAGGACCGAATCCTTTAAAATCAAAGTTTCGAGCTTCAGAACCTTCACCGTCCCAAGAAGCTCTAAATCCTAACCGATGCCATTGAGAGTTGAAGGGAAAATAAAAAGAAGAAGCCTTCATATTGCTTTCAGGATCAATTGGATTTCTGAAAGCTTCAAACACTCCCCCCATTGAATCCATGATTCCTGCCCAAGATGGGTTCGAACGGTTAAGCGCGAATGGTTCTTTCTTTAAACATTCTTCCGCGAAAAATAGTGAACAATCAGCTTTGAATTCACTCTTTTTCTTGGTCCAATAATAGGGTGACCTAAGATTTTTTGCTGGTGTCTTTTCTTCGAGATCCATAGGAAGAAATGTGGCAGCATCAAAAAAATGGGCCATCAGCAATTGCTTTCCCTTAAATGAACAAAAATTCTGCATCTGCAGTTCAGTCAAATTAGTGGCCGGCTGAAAAAGTTCATTTCCTTCGGCCATTTTTAAACCTTTCGTAAAATCAGAATTGCCGAACAATATCCAATCATTGATTTGAGCATTAGTTACGAGATGACGTTCTAGATAAATCCATTGGTCAAAATTATCAAATCGATAATCCTGCACATCTTTTGTTTCAGGAGGTTCCCCATAAGCATAAATTCGCTGCTCAAGAAAAACTTCATGACATGAATCGGATAGGAAAATATCTAACTGCTCTTTTGAATGATTATCTTCCAGAGTAAGAACCACCCCAGATGGTTTTAAATTATTATGGGAAACATTTGATCGAGTCAGGTAGCGATAAATTTGAGACGTTTTCGCATCTGGGATAAATGTAAAATCTTTTTGCTTTTTAATATCGTACACACATTGCAAGATTTGAGGTGAACAACGTAAGAGTGATTCATCAAAAGATTTATCAATCTTCCATTTTTTTAGACAAAGATCTTTAGCTGCCAACCATTCACGCGATTCCTC
>CBIHOP010000469.1:0-2248 GCA_966211385.1 uncultured Bacteriovorax sp. | reverse complement strand
ACTGTAAAAAGATGACGAATATACGACCTAGAGTACTTCTTACAAACTTTGCACGAGCATTCAGGATCTTGTGGAAGAAGATCTTCTTTGAAGCGTTCTTTTTTAATATTGAGCGGACCTTGTTTTGTGAGGAACTGACCGTTTCTCGCGTTTCTCGTTGGGAGAACACAGTCGAACATATCGATCCCCGCTCTAATCCCGTTTAAAATATCCAGTGGTTTTACTACACCCATCAGGTAAAGAGGTTTATCTTCCGGCATGGTGTGCACGAATTGATCGATAAACTGCACCATCTCTTCGTTTTTTTCACCGACTGATAATCCACCAAGTGCGTACCCTTCAAAATCCAATTCTTTCAAACGCTCCATACATTCTGTGCGCAGATCAAAATGCAACCCACCCTGAATGATCCCAAAAAGATTTTGATGATCTTTTAATGGATAATCGCGACAGCGTTTGGCCCATCTTAAAGTGAGTTCCATGCTTTCACGCAAACGTTCTTTTGTGGCAGGCAGTGCCGGACATTCGTCAAAGTTCATGACGATATCAGAACCAAGTGCTCGTTGAATCTCCATTGATTTTTCGGGAGAGATTAAATGGCGAGAGCCATCGAGATGCGATTGAAAAGTCACTCCTTCTTCCGTCACCTTATTCATCGCTGATAATGAAAAGACTTGGTATCCGCCGCTATCAGTAAGAATGGCGCGATCCCACTTCATGAAACCATGAAGGCCGCCTCCCACCTTTTCGATAAGCTCGTGTCCTGGACGAAGATAAAGGTGATAAGTGTTGCCCAAAATAATTTGAGCATTCATTTCTTCAAGATCTTCCTGCCACATACACTTAACAGACGCGCGTGTTCCAACCGGCATGAAGATAGGAGTTTGGATTTCACCGTGGGCAGTTGTAATCACTCCCGCACGTGCTTTTTTACTTCGACATTTATTTACCTTATAATCATCATCGCGTCTCCATAGGAGAAAAAGCGATATTTTTCTTTAACGGCTTCTGCGTAGAGCTCGAGTGTTTTTTTTCTTCCCACCAAAGATGAAACCAACATGAGAAGAGTTGATTGCGGTAGATGAAAATTCGTTATTAATCCTTGAATGCTTTTTACATCCACGCCTGGATGTAAAAAAATCGACGTGTGAAACATTTTATTGGCCCGGAAATCATTTTCCCTGAGTGAACTTTCCAGTACACGTAGCGAAGTTGTTCCAACCGCAAAAACATTTTTTGCAGATCTGATTTTTTCCAGGTTTTCCTGATCAATGAAATAAGTTTCTTCATGCATGACATGATCTTTGATGTTGTCGACTGAAACTGGACGGAATGTTCCTAACCCAACATGAAGGGTAACAAAGGCCGTATCGATGTTGTTTGTTTTAAGATCGCTTAAAAGCTTATCTGTAAAATGCAATCCCGCCGTTGGGGCCGCAACAGAACCCACGTGTTTACTATAGACAGTCTGATAATCTTTGCGATCTGATTCGTCACTCTCACCTTTTCTAATATACGGTGGAATAGGAATGAGAGCATGCGTTTCAAGATATGACATGAGCGAATTGTATTTTTCCGGCAAGCTGATTTTTACTTTAAAAGTTCCATCAATGCCCAGTTCACATAGTTCAACTGAAAATCCATCAGCAAAAAAATACTGACTACCTAAATGTTTTTTCGAAGTCGTGCGAATAAGCACACCATAGAGACCAAGATCATTTGGTTCATGATCTAAAAAAAAGAGTTCAGCTTTTCCGCCGCTTTCTTTTTTTCCGATCAGGCGTGATGGAAAAACTTTTGATTGATTGAAAACGAGGGTTGAATCTTTTGGAAGATACTTTCCGATGTTGTGAAAAGTTTCGTGAATGACTTCATTTGTTCGAGCATTGAAGATCATGAGACGCGACTTCGCGCGGTCCATGGAATCAATCGGACGTTGGGCAATTAACTCGGCCGGAAGGTCGAAATCATAAGCTGAAACTAGCAAATCAGCTGGATCAATGGGTCTGTTCATAGAGGCATTTTTAGCACAAAATTTCGCCTTGGGCCCTTTTAAAAACCCATGAGCTATGGAAAACTAGACCCATGCATATCTTATTCGCCTTCTTTTTATTGATTTCGACGCCTGTTTTCGCTCAATCTACTGAGTTTTTGGACCTCAATGGGGAGGAGAACCTTCCGGAGATGGATTATTCCGCTCTTACTGAAGAGCTTACTTTCATCGAAGAATCGGCCGCTAAAGCAGACG
>CBIHOP010000468.1:0-2267 GCA_966211385.1 uncultured Bacteriovorax sp. | reverse complement strand
CATCGAGAGTTAAATCTCCAGTAAGTGTCCCACCAGACTTCGCGAGTCTTGTATCTCGTTGAGCATCGACATAAGCTTTGTTAACCGCAGAAGTCATCGTAAGTGGAGTTGAATTAACGATGATGTCACCTGTAACAGATGCAGTGATCACACTTGTAAGTGAAACGTTACCTGAGAGAGTATCAGCAGCACCTTTTAATAAATAATTACTTTGAGCAGTTCCGAGCGCATTGATTTGGCCTTGAGCTTTTCCAAATGCTTCGATGAAAGTATCGCCGTTTGCAATTGCAGAATTTGTAAGAACTAATCCAGCAAGAGGAACGCCTAATGCGCGTGCATTCGTGAAATAAAGATTGGCAACATTTTCCGGAACAACCGCAGTGTTCAATGTTTGCCAAGATCCATCACCACGAAAGTAATGGGCCGTCGTTCCACCAGCAGGAAGTGATGATTTTGAATTAAAGGTAGTCCAGTCAGCTGAACTTAAATATCCACTTGTCGTGCCGTTTGCTTGAGCAATAGTGATTGCTGGTGTTGTACTTCCATTTGTTACACTGAGAGGGAGTGATGCTGAAACGGAAGTCACTGTCCCCGCTCCCGCAATCGAACCTGGCTCCCATTTTCCTGAAGTCGAATTCCATTTTAAAACTTGATTGTTAGTCGCTCCCATTTGCGAAAGTTGAGAAGCCACTTGCGCGTATGGAAGTGAGTGTACAGCTTGGAATGAATATGTTTTAGAGTTCGTGACATCGATAATACGAATTGCAATTGATTCACCAGCTGGAGCTTGAGCGAGAACTTGATTAAGTGTTGATCCACTTGCTGAACAATCAAATTCTAATTTTAAATGAAAAACACCTTTCGTAAGAACGACATTCGGAATGTCTTTCGTACAAAGAATTGTTGAGAGTGCATTGGTATAAGCGAGTTGTGCTCTGATTGTCACAGGCCCTGCAACAGGTGCCCCGTTAGCTTGAACAAGTCGACCGGAATAACTCAGAGAATCCGCTGCAAAAGAAAAACGTGTGATAAAAAGCATCACTAAAAAATGATAAATGAATAATTTTGATATACCCGTTTTCAGATTCTCACTCCTAAAATGAAGCCACTTGACCATTTTCCGCCTGTAACAAATAAAAACATAGAAGGAGGCAAATGATACTGTCCCGATTGAAATACAATCTTCAGAGTGTGAAATTTGCTGGAGTATTTATGAATGAACAGAGGCCGCTGGTAAAATTGAAGTTTTCTTCACAAGTTAGAGGAAACAAAAAACGCCTATGATAATTGGCGATTTACTTTGATGATTTTTGCTCAATACGATCAAGTCGCTTCTTCATTTCTAAGAGATCTTTTCTTAACTTTTCGTTTTCATCTTTAAGCGAAGCTATTTCCCTTGAATGATCTTTGCTGTCTCGGTCCATCGATTTAATTGATTCTATGATCGGAGCGATGAGCATAGAATAGGCCACCGATTTAATCCCCTTTTTATCAGTAGAGACTGCTTCAGGAAAAACTTTCTCTACTTTTTGAGCAAGCACTCCCATTTCTCGACGTTTTGATAAATTCATATCGGGATATTCTTCGGTCTTAAAATGATAAAAAACACCATCGAGTGACGTTAGCTTTTCGAGTGCATCAGGAATGCGTTTAATGTTTCTTTTTAATCTTTCGTCTGATGTGTTCACGTAAGCCGATGTTCCGGCGACAGCACCGTTTACATGAAGCTTGTATGAAATGGATGCCGTTCCAATTCCAACATCTCCAGCATCAGTGATTCTCATTCGTTCAGTAGTATTAGAGCCATGAAGCCTAGTCATGAAACTCAAATGGGCCCCATACTCTCCATCAACTGCATTTGTTTTTATACTTTTAATTCCGGCCCATTCTGCCTGAGTTCCTGTAGAAGTGAACACACCACCAAGTGAAATTCCCCCTCCGACTCCTGCTGCTAGTGCAGAACCATCTCTTGCAGTCATGATCGCTCTATTGTCACCAGAGATAACTGGCGTACCTAATACATATAGAGGGGTGCTAATTGTGGTTGTTCCAATACTAACATTTCCGCCTGTAGGCTGCAGAGATAATCCGTACACAACTGAGTTATCGTTTAGCTGACGATTTTGGATATAACTTACACCATTATCAATTGTTCCAATATTGATTCCTACTGAACCTCGGCCAACACGGAAATTCGTCGTTGCATCTGTCGCTCCAGTCGTCGCAACTGAAGCGCCAGAATTTGAACCATACACATCTAACCGAGT
>CBIHOP010000467.1:0-2277 GCA_966211385.1 uncultured Bacteriovorax sp. | reverse complement strand
TCTTTTGCAAATCCAGCCGTGACGATTGCAAGGGCCTTCAGTAATACCTTTTGCGGGATAGCGCCATCCGGAATTCTGCCTTTTATGCTTGCTCAGATGACCGGGGGATTATTTGCTTTTTTTTTATTGAAAAAATTTAATTAATTATCGAAGTACATATAAGATAAAAATATGGAGTATATATTTATTTTTTAGTGTCTAAGTAAATTTAAATAAGAAAATTTTTTTTTATTTTTTTGTACTAAATTCGATCGCCACTTTTTTAGTAGAAGTCAAAATATCTTTAGCAAGTTTTATATCATCAACAATTTTTGAAAGTGTCGCACCTCCAACCATAATTGAAAGTGTAACAAGGGCAATTTTTCTTCTCTCTTCAACCGGTGCTTCAATACGTTTTTCTAAAAAGGAAATTAACTGCTTTATTCCTTCGGTAGCTACTGTTCTTGTCTCTTCATCAGTTCTGCTAAGTTCACTTCCGATACCAACTATAGGGCAACCCCATTCCAATGCTTTTATATGCTCAGGAGACAAATAGGTTCTGATGAGGGTCTCTGAATCACTAAAGCGATCTTCCACATTTCCTGTCGCAATCTTAAGTGCTTCCTGAATAAGCTGATCCTTTGATTCAAAATGCTTGTAAAAAGCTCCATTCGTTAAGCCGGCCGTTTCCATAATTTCAGCAATACCTGTCGCTGATATCCCTTTAACTCTAAAAAGTTCAGAGGCTACCTGAATTATTTTTTTACGTGTTTCTGCAGTTTCGCTTTTGCTTTTTCTCATGGATTAATCATACCACATTTAGATTATGGTTGACATCTATTTTTAAAGGTGTAAATTAAGATTACGATCATAATCCAAAAGGAGTTGCAATGAGCTCAAGTAAGTTGTTGAATTTTAATAAAAAAATAATCTTGATCATTTCGATATTAGGTAGTTTTAGTCGTGCATTTGCTTCAGGTATAGTGTCAGTCGCTATACCGCATCCAGTAGTTTCTAATTCAGAACTATCTTTAGAAGCAGAAGTTTTAAGTAAATTCGCCGAATCTAATGGCCGAGGATCTTATCGACTAAGTTTAAGTTTACCTACTGGAGTACTTCCTGCTGTAGGTGTTGGGTCATTTGTAAAAGTATTCGTTCCCACAATTCATCAATCAACTGTAAGTGCTCAAGTCATTTCCATGACAAAAAATCGAGCTAATTTAATTCTTAGTAATCAAGTTCAACAACTAGAAGGACAAAGATTAAAAGTAGAATTTCCAGTACAGGCTTTAAATCTATTTAAAATACCATTTCAATCTATCGTAAGCCCGCGCGGATTAAAATCAGAAGTGTTTATTTTAACATCTGATATGAAAGTGAGTGCAGTGGAAGTCACTCCAATTCAAATATTAAACGATGGGTACGTGATCGTCTCTTCTGAAGACTTGAAAAACAAATCAATCATTATTCAAGGAACTGACAATTTAATGTCCGGTGACAGTGTTCAAGTAAATAAAGATGTAGGAGCTCTTCTATGATTCATTTAGAAAATAAATTAGGCGTTTTTGCCTGGAAAAGAATTTTATTAGCGATCGCAGGAATTCTTGTTTTGAATGGAATCGGGAGTTGGTTTACTACACCAAAAGAAGAAGATCCTCGTCTACCAGGTAGAGAAGGTACTGTCTTAATTATTTTTCCTGGTTCAAACGCAACAGACATGAAACGAATTGTTGTTAAACCTGTCGAAGATGAACTCGCAAAGATCGAAGAGATTAAAGAAGTTCGATCTCAAATGCAAAATGATTTAAGTTTTTATAATGTTAAACTTAAAGAAAATATTAAGCATAGTGAACTTGAAAATACTTGGGACAAAGTTCAAAGAGCTCTTGATCGTGCTCAGACGAAATTTCCTGATTCGGTTTGGAAACCAGAATTAAATAGAGAAATATTTGATCAGCATGCAGTATTTATTGCTCTTCATGGAGGAAAGGATCGTCTAGCTCTATATGATCAGGCAAAACTATTAAAAGATAAAATTCACCTTTATCCAATGGTAAAATCGGTTGAAGAAGTAGGTTCCCCTGGTGAGCAGCTATCAGTTATGCTCGATTACAAAAAACTTGCGAGAAAAGGAGTTTCAATCGGCAATTTGATTGCACAATTGAGAGGGGCGAACGCTAATATTCCATCAGGCTATGTTCGATTAGAAGATAGAAGAGTCAATGTTTTAACAAATTCATTTTATAGAACTGCAGATGAATTAAAGAAATTTCCAATTGTTTTAAAATCTAGCGAAAC
>CBIHOP010000466.1:0-2283 GCA_966211385.1 uncultured Bacteriovorax sp. | reverse complement strand
GGCACCGCTAGAAGTTCTGGTTTACGGACGCATACTTCTTTTTTATTCACCTCGAACTTTACTTACACCGGTGTTAAAGCCAGAAGTAAAATCGTCCTACCAAATCGAAACATTTGGAACTTCAGAAGAAAGCCCGCATGCTGGTTTTCCTCTCGTTGAAAATCAACACGGAACTTTCATGTTTAACGTGAAAGATCTCTTTCTGCTCGATCACATGGAAGAACTTCGTTCCCTGAATGTCGGAGCTGTCAGAGTTGATCTGCGTTTTGACGAAAGCTTTAAACACCTTGATCACATTCTTAATCAATCACTTGATGAAGTGAAACGATACAATCCACGCCCTTTCATCAAAGGTTTTTATAACATCAACAAAACAGATGTTCTGTTTTCGAAACTTAAAAACAAGAGAGTGCAGAGACAAGATGAAGCTTATATTGGTGAAATCGTCGACGTTGAACGTGACTTCAGCATGGCGCTTTTAATTAAAAGCAAACATCAAAAAATTTCAGTTGGTGATGAAATAAAAATTCTGACACCCGAAGGAAAAGTTAATGAAATTAATATCGCTGAGATGACGAGAACTAATGGTTCTGCAGTCTCACAGGCCGGTCAAAATGAAATTGTCATGCTTCCTTTTGTCCGAGGTATTGTCGGAAAGTCGCAAGTCTATTTGCAATCTAAGACATAAAAGACAACATCAAGCCCGCCATTTTTAAAAGCGCGCATCGATCTGACTTTCGGATGAAAGAAGTCATGTTCTTCTGGAATAATGATGCCCAATTTTTTTGGTTTCATGTTCTTTAAAAGATCATCGACTAATTTTTTATAATAAGCGCTATTAATATTTTCTCCAACTCGAATGCCGTATGGAGGATTGATGATCATTAATCTTTCAATCTCTGTCGATTCTGCATTGATGAAAGCATCGGCTTCTTTGATTTTAATCGGTAAGTTTTGAATGTTTTCATTGGCAAGTTTGACGATTCTGGGATCAAGTTCAAAACCCTTTTGGGTTTCAAAAAGTGGAGCGTGTTCAAAAACGAGTTTTGCTTTTAATTGCTTTTTAAATTGAGAATCAATCCAATCAGGCATGAGCTCGTACGCAAAAGTTCGCTCTAATATTGGTTTCCAGAAATTGGCGGCCTCAATGAGAAATGTTCCAGAGCCGCACATGGGATCGACAAGTTCACGAGGTTTTTCGGCAATAACTTCATCACCTAATAGAGACAGAAGAAGGAGAGTTGCTAAATTTTCTCTGATAGGAGCGTGTCCGGTCAGCGTTTTTTCTCCGCGTTTATGCAGAAGTTCGCCCGTTGTATCTAAACTCAGAGTGATTGTATCTTCGATATTTCGGAAAAAAATCTTGGGAACATTCGTCTTGGCTGATTTTTCCCATGCTTCTTGATAACGTTTTTTGATCGGCTGGCGTCTATAGAAATCAGTGATGCCATCATGAATGGCCTTCTCAATTTTTCGTGAATCAAAAAGTCTTGATTCATGGGCCGTTACTTCAACGTCCGGCAGTTGACTTAATAGAAAATCAGACCACGGCAGTTTCGAAATTTTTTGAAAAAGCTTGGGAAAATCTCGTGCTTTAAATTCAGCAAAACGCACTAATATTTTCGTAGGAGTTTTAAGCAAGTTGTTGAGAAGAAATCCATGCAAGAGTGAAGTCTCAATCAGAATTCCACCTGGTTCAACTTCTTTGATTTCATAAGCAACATCTGGAAAGGCAAGCGGCCATTTGTGTTTGAACTCAATCACTGCGAGCTCTGATAATCCCAATGCCGTTACAATATAAAATGAAGCTTTTTTATCCATGCCGCCACTATGGAGGATTTGATTGAAATTGGCCATCCATTACTTTAAGATGAGACCATGACAGTTGAATCAATGATTGAAAAATTATTCGCAAATGGAAAAGGTGCTCTCTGTTTAGTGCCAACCCCACTTGATGAAGAGGGAAAACTTGATGTTCTCGCCTTCAATCTCTTGCAGTTTGCGGCCACCGAAAAAAAGTCGGAATGCCTTTTTGTCATTGAAGATTTAAAGCCTGGAAGAAAACGCTGGTTGCATTTTGGTCTGCCTCGCGATTGTGTAGAAGATTTTGTTCTCTACAACGAACATTCCGCTAAAGAAGTTGCACCTAAACTTCTAAAAGAAATTCAGCAGGGAAAAAAAGTTTTTTTGATGAGTGATGGAGGGACTCCGGCCTTCTATGATCCGGGTGTTGAACTTGTAAGTCTTTGTCATCAACATAAAATAAAAGTGACGAGCACACCT
>CBIHOP010000465.1:0-2288 GCA_966211385.1 uncultured Bacteriovorax sp. | reverse complement strand
TGACAATTTGAGATTTGATTTAAACAAATTCATGAGATACGTTTTTTCCTGAATATGTCATGTATCGCTCGATCCATACGCGCACATCAATTTATTTGAACTTTGCTAAAAAATGGGACGATAATCTTTCGTTCTCACTGGGAACAATTATTGGTTTTCAGGCCTCTGCTGATGTGAAGACAAACCTCAGTTTAAATGGAGCCGCTTACGGATCTTGGGCCCGTGCTCAATCTAAAATCTCTCCATCACTCGGAGCGATTGCTTCAGTCACAAAAAAATTCGATGCTGCGAATTTGTATTTCACCTATCAACAGGAAATGAAATCAAATCTCAAGGCCGTGGCTTCCGGAGAAATTAACAATCCGTCGCTTGCTCTTTTTGATTCGACTATTTCTTCAATGATTTTTTACGAACCACATACATTCCGTTTGGGAGGATCTGTTAAAACCGATCCCGATAGTTCATTAGAAGCTTTTATGGCCGTTGAATATCAAAAATGGACAAACTATAAGACCCCAACAATCAACATCGCTAAAAACGGCGGTGTGATCGTTCCAAGTTCAAACTATGAGCGCATTGAATTGCGTGACACCATCAATCCGAAACTCGGATTGAAATGGAACATGACAAATCGCTGGTCATCACTTCTCGGAGTTGCTTATCGCATGACTCCGCTGAAAGGTGATTTTTCAGGATCAGGAAACAGCGTCGATACTGATTCGATGATTGGAGCTGCTGGTCTTCAATACCGCATGGTCATTTGGGGAAAAGACGTTCAATTAGGTTCTGCGCTTCAGTATCACAAACTTAAAGATAAACATGTCACAAAAACAACTGGCCAGGAAAATGGATCAGCGGGTGACAAGATTGGTGCCCCTGGATATGATATCGGTGGATATCTTTTAAGCACCAACCTCGGGATAAAATTTAATTTCTAATATGGGCATGAAAATCATCGGTACTAATAAGCGTGCGGGTTTTGACTATTCTTTGAAAGAATTTTTCGAGGCCGGTATGGTATTGCAAGGAACGGAAGTAAAAGTTCTGCGCGATGGAAAAGTGAATCTGCAAGAAGCTTACGTGATGATTGATAACAACGGTGAAGTCTGGGCCTATAACGTGCTCATTCCCCACTACGCTTTCGGAAACATCCACAACCATACGGAAGGCAGAGTTAAAAAGCTCCTGTTGAATAAAGTTCAAATCGCCCGCATTTATCACCAAATGAAAACGCAGCAACTCTCCCTTGTTGTCACAAAAATCTATTTTAAAGACTCACTCGTTAAATTAGAGTTCGCTCTCGCAAAACCTAAAAAGCTTCACGATAAACGCGAAAGCGATAAAGAGCGTAGCGTGCAGAGAAATCTGCAACGTGGAAATTACGACGACTAATTCTTTGCTTTCTTGGCAGAACCTTTCGAGCTCTTTCCACCAATCATAAACGCCAGAATTAAACCGAGTAGAAAACCTCCGCCTGTAAAATACATGACGAACATAAAAGATTCATCGAGCATTCCTTGCGTGAACATTTTCTGGAATGAACCTACGAAATATCCCTTCGTCAGTACATTCAACCAATCTAACTGACCGATTAATGTGTAACTGGGGCGAAAGTAAAGGCCTGCGGCCGTGGCAAGAATTGTCGTAAGGAGAATAATGATTAATTTCTTCATGAGTCAATTCTAACAAAAAACTATCCATTAGGTTCTAAAATTTTTAAACTTTTCAAATGAAAACAAAATTAATCGCCATCATTGTTGCTTCACTTTTTTCATCAACACTTCTTGCGGACATCGTGAGTTTCAAAACTCCTGAGGTCAACGGACGCCTTGATGCCCCTCAAATTAAACTGACAGACTGGCAGGCCGTCATGAGCTGTCACTTTGATCATAATGGCGTCCGCAAAGAATCAATCCGCTACCCGCAAACATGGGTAAAAAAAATCAGCGAGACTGAATATTCACTTAAAGTAAAAAAAGGTTCACTCTCTGAAATGCTTCCGGGCTGGAGACTTCTCACTTGTGCTTACAAGCTCATCTTGATCGGCAAAAAAGAAAACGGCAAAACCGCATTCGGTGAAATCTATCTGCTTGGACAAGAGTACGGTGAAATGGATGAAATCGATTTGAATGATCTTCAAAATAAAGAATGGGTTGCTAAAGTTCTCGCTGAAAAAACAGCAGAGATTAAATTAGGACTTTCAGCTGAAGGTGGAATCATTGCTGAGTAAGAATCAGGAAAAAACGCTCATTGCCCTTGGTTGCTTCCTGTGTGATATCGCTCTTACA
>CBIHOP010000464.1:0-2295 GCA_966211385.1 uncultured Bacteriovorax sp. | reverse complement strand
TTAAAAATAGACTTGGAATCGTCCGAAGTGTTTTATCTTTACTCATAATAAAAAGTAGCTCATTGGGGGAATCGTCTCGTCATGCGCACATTCCCATCGACACACATCCCATTTCCACGTATAGTTGCCCTTCAAATCTAGTAACTCTTTTTTAAAGCAGAAGCTGGGGCCAGTTTTTAACTGGTAAAAAAAATCTCTCGAGGTATTTATGGCTCAAAAACAAGAATTGAAAGCAAATTGGATGAAAGGTTACGACGTCGTCATTGGTGAAGACGTAGAAACAGTTCAGAAAACGGCTTTCAGCGAACTTCTCAACACGTCTACGACAAAAAATTTTGAAGAAGGTGAAGTGTTCAACGGAACAATCATCAACATCGGTCAAGATTATGTCACTGTAGACATCGGTTACAAGCAAGAAGGATTGGTTTCTGTAAAAGAATTCCAAAACTATGACGGCTCACTAAAAATCAAAAAAGGTGACGTAATCGAAGTTTACTTAGAAAAACTAGAATCAAACATGGGTAACCTTATCCTTTCTAAGGACAAGGCTGAAATCCTTAAAGCATGGGATAGAATCTCTCTTGCTTGTGAATCTGGTGAAGCTCTTACTGGTACAGTTATCGCTAAAGTTAAAGGCGGTCTATCTGTTGATATCGGTGTTAAAGCGTTCCTTCCAGGATCACAAATTGATATCCGTCCAACTCGTTACCTTGATAAGTACATTGGTAAAACAATGGAATTCAAAGTTATCAAGTTCAACAAGAAACGTGGAAACATCGTTCTTTCACGTCGTGCAATCCTTGCTGAAGAGCGTGGAAAAATGCGCGGTGAAATTCTTTCTCAAATCGAAGAAGGAATGGTTGTTAAAGGGATCGTTAAGAACATCACTGACTACGGTGCGTTCATTGACCTTGGTGGTATCGACGGACTTCTTCACATTACAGACATGTCATGGGGAAGAGTTAAACACCCAAGCAACATCCTTAACATCGGTGACGAAATCGAAGTTAAAATTCTTAAATTCGATACAGATAAAGAAAGAGTATCTCTCGGCTTAAAACAAGTTCAAGCTAACCCTTGGGAAGAAGCTAAGTCGAAATACATCCCAGGAACTAAAGTTGCTGGCGAAATCGTATCTGTTAAAGACTACGGTGTATTCATTGAACTAGACGACGGAATCGAAGGATTAATCCACGTTTCTGAAATGTCTTGGACAAACAAAATCAAGAACCCAACTAAACACTTCAACGCTGGCGAGAGAATCGAAGCTCAAGTATTGGACGTAGATGTTGAAAACAAGAGAATCTCTCTTGGTCTAAAACAACTTCAACCAAACCCATGGGATGCTCTAGTAGCGAAGTTCAAAGTTGGTGACAAAGTTAAAGGTAAAGTTAAATCAATCGTAGACTTCGGTGTATTCGTTGAAGTAGGCGAGGACATGGACGCTCTTATCCACGTTTCAGATATCTCGTGGACAAGAAAGAACATCAACCTTTCTGAAGAATTCAAAGAAGGACAAACTGTTGAAGCAATGGTTCTAGCAGTAGATAAAGAAAACCAAAAATTCTCTCTAGGTCTTAAACAACTAGAGGAAGATCCATGGAAGAAAATCGAAACTAGATTCCCAGTTGGTACAGTAGTTGAAGCAGAAGTTGTTCGCGTAACTGACTTCGGAGCTTTCGTTGAACTTGAAACTGGTATCGAAGGTCTAATCCACATTTCTGAACTTTCTGAAGAAAGAGTTGAAAAACCATCTGACGTAATCAAGAAAGGTGACAAGCCTCAATCTATGGTTATCTCTGTTGATAAAGAAGCGAAGAAAATCGCTCTTTCTATCAAAGCTGTAGCAAACGGTGTTGAGTACAAAACTGATAAAGTTAAGACTGCAACTCTTGCTGACAAGTTCAAAAGAGACTAATTAGTAATTAAGATTCGATCTGAATTATTATAAGAAGGGGCCTGCAGAAATGCGGGCCTTTTTTTTTAGTGAATTCAGAAAGCCTGAGTAATTTAATCTAATAACTATTTAGCCGATAAGTTTCGTCATGAAGTTACTTTTTTGCATCCTAATACTTTTTTCGGCTTCACTCTCGGCTCAAGTGCAAGTTTGTAAAAAACAATACCTGGATCTAAAAGCGACTATTAAAAATCTAAGAAAAAAATTTAATGAAAAAACAGATGTTCATTTAGAACTCGAAAACTATTATTCGAGTAGATTATCAATACAAAAGTGTCCTGCATTTAAAGAACTTAAAGAGATCAAAGAAGTCCTTGAGAAAGGTAATGTCATTGATA
>CBIHOP010000463.1:0-2304 GCA_966211385.1 uncultured Bacteriovorax sp. | reverse complement strand
TGTTCTCGATCGTGATGAGAATGGAAAACTTTATAAAACAAAATTTCACTTATCAACGTCTCCTGATATTGCAGCGTCGGGGATTCGTCATTTTCAGAAACAGATTTTAGAAAAATCTATTCAATCACTAGAGCGTGATTCGTTAAGTGAAAAAGATATTACATCGATAACTTTGGCCATTAATGAAGATAAGATTGAAGAAGCAAAAAAAGAAATTAAAATATTTAGAATGAAAATGTATGAGTTTTTAACTGAAGGAAATAAGACTCGAGTCTATAATCTTGGTATTCATCTTATTCCACTCACGAAATCAACGAAAAAATAAAAAGGCCCTCATGAAGAGGGCCATTGTTATTATTGTTTGAATTTTACATCATCGAGTGTGACAAATTTATAACCGTTGTCTTTTGCCCATGTAATATACTTGCGAAGAAGTTCTGCTGATTGCATGCGCAGATCGTGCATAAGAACGACGCCGCCTTTATATTCAGTCGTCTCAGTAATATAACCTTGTACACATTCATCAACTGTCCACTTGTTACTCCAGCAGGCCCAGTCTGCACCTTTCGTCGGAACTTTATCTGCGTTTCTTTCAATCATTCCACCCACGTCCCAAAGAACTGGGCCAATATACTTTTGTCCAATAGGATCAGTGTTCAGGTATTGAGCGAGTTGAGGATTCCAGTTTCCTCCAGGAGCACGGAAATATGATTTTCTACTCATGTATGAGAAAGGTTTAAGCGTGTAATAAGAACCGATAACTTCATCATACAAACGTGATTGCCAGTTTGTTCCGAGAGTTGTGAGGTTTGCGTGAGTCTTCGAGTGGTTCGCAACAATGTGTCCGTCTGCTTGAATCTCATGCATGATATCTGGATATTTTGCAGCGTTGGCGGCCAGACAAAAGAAAGTTGCACGGATGTTGAACTCTCTCAGCACTTGCAACATGGCCTGAGTGACTCCAGGGTTTGGACCATCATCAATTGTGATTGCAATTTCTTTTTTATTTACGTGCAACTCCATGTGATTAACAGTTCTGAAGGCCTTTTCTTCAGGATTATAAATTTTCCCGTTGAACATGATGATGTCATCAAGAGCTGCAAACGTTTGAGTTGAAGCGAGAAGAGTGATCAGAGTAAGTAATTTTTTCATGCCGGTGTCCTTTTAAATGGTGTGAAGGATGAGCCAAATTCGCCTTTTTATAAGACGAAGACACTCGCTTTCCAAGTATTTTTTTCATAGGGAAGAGACAAAGTTTTTGTGCACATGATTTAAAGCAGTGAGAAAATAATTTAAAAGGGGTCTACTGCAATGAAGAAAATGATGTTCTTGCTTTCGCTAATTTCACTTAACGCTTTCGCTTACAACACAGAGTATTCTCCTCTTGTTCCAGGAAAACAAATTCTCGTAGACGTTGCAAATAAAGAAGTTATCTCCTTAACACTTGATACAAAAAACGCAGATGGTGCGCTTCAACCAAAAGTAGAAGTGATTAATGAGTGGGGAAATTTTGAGTGTGACCATAAGCAAACACTTGTGACGTACTCAGGTTATGACACGAGCACAAGACTTTTCAAAAAAACTTGGGAAATTCAGATTAACTGGATTCCTGGTGCAGATTTGAGTGGATGCATCGTAAATGTTTCGTTTCCAGGCATGAAAGATTCGCGTGCTGAATTGTTCATGAATTACTAGTGAAAAGTACATTTGGTTATACTTATCTTTTAAAAAAAATGTCAGTGCTCGATCTCGAGTTTTCAACTATTCGAGACCTCGATGAGAGCATCGATATCCTTTGCGCACACTTTGGTGAAGAAGATCAAGATCAATCTTTAAAAGAAGAATTTTGCCCTTATTTTGGTGTTCTTTGGGAATCCGGAGTTGGTCTTTCTCAGTTTATAAAAAACACTGATTTTAAGTCTAAAAGAGTTTTAGAAATTGGCTGTGGTCTCGCTCTTCCATCTTTTATTGCAACTCAAAATGGTGGCCATGTAATAGCAACTGATTTTCATGCTGATGTTCCGCTATTTCTAAAAGTTAATCAGGAAAAAAATAATATCATTTTCGATTATCAGGTCATGAATTGGCGAGATGAAGTAGAACGTACAAAAAATACTTTGGGATTATTCGATTACGTCTTGGGTTCTGACATCCTCTACGAAAGTCAGCATGCTCATGAAGTAGCGAAAGCTTTAATTGGACTTCTCAAACCAGGCGGAAAAATTATTCTCGCTGACCCAGGAAGGGCCTATGTTCAAAAGTTTGTGACTTGTATGCAGGACCTTAACTATCCTGAGACGATGT
>CBIHOP010000462.1:0-2313 GCA_966211385.1 uncultured Bacteriovorax sp. | reverse complement strand
TCATGACAAATGTCATCGCCGCTGATTTACAACAACAATTAGAAGAAGCTCGCAAACTTGGACTTGTTGTACGCATGGGAGAATTAACCGGCGCTGGCGGAAGACTTTCCCTTAAAAAGGTTCATGCTTTTGTTCACCCAGAGGGACTCATCCAAAAATCGGCCTGCATAAGTATTGCTGTTAAAGCAGGAAGTGATCAGACCAATCCTAAAGTAAGTGACGTATCAGTCCTCACACTGGCGGGCGAACACATTAGTGCCCAAGAAATTATCGGAATTGTCAGCGTAGAGTAAAAAAATTTAAAGAGGCTATTTTGGAAATCGCTCACGCACATCCAGAATAGCTTCTTTCATGCGTTCAATTTCTTTTTTCATATTTTCGACTTCTTTAAAATCTGCTTTTAATTTTTCGATTTCACCCACGGCCGACTGAACATCGCTAGCACGTTCGCCAAGCGCTGCACGCACGCGTTTATCATCATTTTCTTTCAAAACTTTTACCGTCTTTTGAAGTTCATCGATGAGCTTTCGTTGCTCTTCAATGGTTGATTCCAAATTTTTTATGGTGGCCGAGTACTGAATGAGTGATTTTTCAATTCCATCAATACGTTCAAGTTTATTTAGACCGGTATTATCCTGGGATTTAAAGACTTCCACATCTGCGAGCAAAGGGGCAGAGATGAGAAACGAAATGGCAAGGACAAAAGTTTTCACTGCGTAAATCTCCCTAAATATAAGACCTATCACTGAAAAAAATACCAGATTTTCGATATTTTAGTGAACAAAATCAATTCCTGACTAACCAATTCAAATTATCTATGTTATTTTCTGCCACACATTTTTTATTATAAACCGTTGAATTCTTTGTTTAAGGAGTTTCCATGATGAACTTTAAAAGACCAGTTCTAGGCCTTTTGATGCTTGCAGTTTCAGTTGTTTCTTCTGCTACTTTTGCTGAAGATAAACTTGGAACACGCGACAATCCAGTTAAGATTT
The DNA here is from genome assembly GCA_966211385.1 of uncultured Bacteriovorax sp. GTDB lineage: Bacteria > Bdellovibrionota > Bacteriovoracia > Bacteriovoracales > Bacteriovoracaceae > Bacteriovorax. Next base: position 1,318 of record CBIHOP010000462.1, on the reverse strand, counting down.
ACTTCACGCCGTCTGTAGATGCTAATGCCATTGCAACGAACTCTGATCACTTCTTAAAATTCATGGAAAAAGAAACAGGACTTTATTTCAAGTCTGGTATTCCATCAAACTACATCGCTGTTGTTGAAGCTTTCGGTTCAAGCCGTGCTGACATCGCTGTTATGAACTCTTTTGGATACCTTCTCGCAAATACAAAATTCGGTGCTGAAGCAAAGTTAAAAACTCTTCGTCACGGAAAAGATTATTATGCTGGAGCAATCTACGCTTCAGAAAAATCTGGAATCAAAACGCTTAAAGATCTTAATGGAAAGAAATTCGCTTTCACTGATGCATCTTCAACATCAGGATACCTCTTCCCACTTAAAATCTTAAATGATGAAAAAGTAAAACTAGGAAACCAAACTTTTGCTATTAAACACGACAACGTCATCACGATGATTTACCAAGGTCAAGTTGATGCTGGTGCAGCTTTCTACTCAGATGCATTTGATGGACAAATTAAAGACGCTCGCGAAAGAGTTCTTACTCAATTCCCAGATGTAGAAAAGAAAGTAAAAGTTCTAAAAATTACAGATAAAATTCCTAACGATCCATTCGTATTCAGAAAAGGTATGGATCCAGCTGTTGTTAAGAAATTTATCGATGGTCTTAAAAAATACCTAGCGACTCCAGAAGGAAAAACAACGTTCAAAAACATCTACGCTGTAGATGGTGTTATTCCAGCTTCAGACAAAGACTACAACTCTCTTAGAGCAGTTCTTAAGTCGACAGGTACAGACGCAGCTTCGTTAGTAAAATAGTTAATACGTTTAATGAAGGAATGAGACGAAAATGTTAGAAATCAAAAAAGTTAATAAATACTATCCCAATGGTCTGCATGCCTTAAAGGACATCAGTTTTACTGTTCCTCAAGGTGAATTTCTCGTGATTATCGGTCTTTCAGGTTCTGGAAAATCGACAATGCTCAGATGTGTAAACAGACTGCACGACACTACAACGGGTGAAATCGTCTTTAATGGTGTTGATACAACAAAACTTAAAGGCCGTGCTCTCCGTGAAATGCGCGCAAACATCGGAATGATTTTCCAACATTTCAATCTCATTCCTCGTAAAACGGTTATGGAAAATGTCCTCACTGGAAATCTTTCTCGTACCGGAATTTTAAAATCAATTCTTGGTCTTTATACGGCCGAAGATAAAGAACGCGCGATGAAGTACATCGAAATCGTGGGTCTTAAAGGTAAAGAAAAAAATCGTGCTGACAATCTCTCAGGTGGTCAGCAACAGCGCGTAGCGATTGCTCGCGCTCTTATGCAAA
>CBIHOP010000461.1:0-2324 GCA_966211385.1 uncultured Bacteriovorax sp. | reverse complement strand
ATTGAAAACAAGTGACTGCTCACTTGTGGCCATGGGATCCAAACTTTTCTTACTCTCCCCAATGTTGCCGTGAAAAGAAGCGGCTTCAATGATCTGCTTTTTTGAAAAGCTTAGAATGTTCTGACGAATCGATTCTTCGTTAACGATGAGATTATCTTTTTGAGAAAGTGCGAAGTCATAACAGCCGCACATTTCAAAATAATAGTTAAAACGTTCAACTTGAGAATCAATTTTAAATTTCACCGGATCAATTGACTGAACTTTTTCCCAAGGATCCTGGGATTCTCGTACGCTATCAACCGTAAATGGAAGGAGGTATTCAGTTGCAAACTCAACTGGATTTTTTTCAGTCATGAGTTTGATCATGAGTTTCATGGCAATCGGATACCATTTTGAAGTGCGCTCATCCCATTTCACTTGAACGATTTTTTTATCATTTGAAAGATCTTTACGAATAAAATGCAATTCTTCATGGGCAATTTTTAGAAATTCTGTCAGTGAAAAACGACCATGATTAAGTTCATGCCACACTTCCCAGCGCGATCTTTCTGCTGTTGCAAGATCATCCATTACGCGAACTGGGGTCCCTGCAATTTGCGCCGGCAGGGCCACACAACCATTTCCCGATAACCAGTCTGTTAGATATTGAAGTGATTGAAAAACATTGTATCGGATTTCATCTGGATGGTTATTGGCAATGAAAGTTGATTCTTTGATATCTGCGACGAGAAGTGAACGGACATAAAGAGGATCATCGACATCAAGGCCTTCAACATCGGGTCCAAAAATAAAATCCAGGATTTCTTTGTGATGTTTTTTATCTAACAAACCTTCAACAAGAGCTTTTAATTTGGAATCATCACCCTTTTGATGAAATTTCCAGGCCTCCAGTAGGGCCAGGCCAATTCGTACAAAGTCCGGATGGGCCACCCAAAAACCTGTCAAGTCACGCTTCATTTGCGTGATCACATCTTTGAAATATCCCTTCATCGTCACTTGAAATGAATCGCTAAACAGATCAGGCGTGATTGGAAGTATCCCGTACATCCCACCCACTTTTATTCCCCCTCTCGAACCAACCACAGAGGCAAGAAGATTGTGTGAACCTTTAATGTATTTGATAACAATATTAGGATCCGCTTTTACTGGAATCCTATAGTGAGGATCTTCTTTGAAAAGTCTCGCCGTTGAACCTAAGTAGTCATGCCATCCGAGAGAGGCACCTGCAAAATACGGATAAAGTTCATCGATCATTTCGTGAGCTCGTAAAATGGCCCTTGGGTTTTCGAGAACAATCATGAGTCTGACTGATCCTAATTTGTAATCTGGATTTCTTTTTTGGATCATCTCTTCCGCAGTCTTGATCATGAGATGAATATATTTCGCCTCTTCTTCGTTTTCTAATTTCGGGACATAAAAACAAAGAGACTTTTCATTTTTCCAGTTGCCGAATAAATGAAGAGCAAAATCATAGAGGTGTAGTGGTAGAGGATTATTTTTATAAAAGAGAAAAAGTGATGGTAGTGCCAAACCAGGAAAACGTTTAATCGGTAGTGAACGTTTCTCAGAAGCAAGAGTATAACCAGGAACGGAAAGTGTTCCATCAAAACAGTGAGTGAGATTTTCACCTGCACTGATAAGATCTTCTCTTAAAGGGGTTTTAGAATCTTCGTCATCAGCTCCCCACTTCGGAACACTTTCATGGGTCGCCAGCAACTCTTCTACAATCGCAGGCTCACCTTTTAATTTACGATGGTAAGCATTCATTGCATTGATTGAAAGTTTAGCATTATCTGGCGGACCAAATAATGTGACATGCGGACCTTTTAAATAATCTGGAAGTGGTGCAATCGGCTTTTTAGCAGAATCTTTTTTAGCGAAGTTGGCAGACTTCGGGCCGATGACAATTCGTCCTTCACCATCTTCAAGACCGATGATTGTTTGATAGTCGGCAGACTCGAAATCGATTTTTAATTCACGATTATAAGTTACACAGCTTGCAACCCGTTCATCGATAAATTTACGATCTGCTATTCTCTGATCCAATACTTTAGCAAGTTCTGGTTTAACTTTTTCATAAAGCTCGCAGAGAAATTGAAGAGACTCTTTATTTTCTAGGCCTCCACTCTTTCCAAGTTGAACGAGATCTTTCACACCTTCAACATCTTTTGCTTCTGACATTAAATGCGCAAAAAGTTCCGGTGAGATATAATCGTGATAATAAGGGATTTCAAAAGTTTTATTCATTCTAGCTTCCGCGATATGTGCTGTATCCATATGGATTCAACAGGAGTGGCACGTGATATTTTCTGTTTGTATCTGTT
>CBIHOP010000460.1:0-2373 GCA_966211385.1 uncultured Bacteriovorax sp. | reverse complement strand
CACTTGAAACACAACGCTTGAAAATTATCATTATCTCTGACGGTACAGGAGAAACAGCAACTGCTATCTCTCGTGCAGTTATGGCGCAATTTAAAGATCGTGAAGTTTATTTTACTCGCTATAAAAATATTAGAACGACAGAGCAGATCGACGCCATCTTCAACGAAGCGGCCATCCATCATGATCTTGTTATGCACACAATTGTTTCGGGAAAACTTCGCGAGTACATTGCCGAACTTTCACGCACGACTCACGTTCGCACTCTCGATCTAATCGGACCTGCACTAACGGCATTTTCAAATTTCTTCAATCAAGAGCCAATGTCAGAGCCTGGACTTCTTCACGCTGTTAATGATGACTACTATAAACGTGTTGAAGCGATGGAGTTCACACTCAATCATGATGATGGAAGAAATCTCGCTTCTCTTCATCTGGCCGACGTTATTCTCGTTGGTGTTTCTCGTACTTCTAAAACACCACTCTCTGTATACCTCTCTCAGCACGGTATTAAAGTCGTCAATATCCCGATGATTAAAAACCAACCGCTACCGACTGAACTCTTTGAAGTTGATCAACGAAAAATTTTCGCACTTACTATCGATCCAGACAGCCTTAGCGAAATTCGCAAGAATCGTCTGCAACGTTTAGGAGCTGATCGCCACCAGGGTGATTATGCTGAACATAACAAGATTGTGGAAGAAGTCGAATGGGCCAACACTATTTTCAAAGAAAATAAGCGCTGGCCGGTATTTGATGTTACGGATAAAGCATTAGAGGAAACGGCGGCGGATATTATGAAGCTGCTCAATATGCGGAAAAATAATATCTTTAAGCAGTCAAAACAAGAGTAGCAAGATTAAAGAAGCTCACAAAGATCAACTGATTGATCTTCGCGCTTAATGGTAATCTCTAATTTCTTTTCAAGCTCTTCGCCATGCTTTTTGAAATAGATGTCATAAGCAGCTGGAATAAGCACACCGTTATCATCTAAATTTAGAGGGAAAGCAATTCCGAATGAGTTTTCCATTGGAATTGGGCTTGATCTCTTTTCACCGTAGATTTAAAAACGGATCTCACCTTGAGCACAGGCCATTGACGTATGAACATATCCATAAGCAATAGCTGGCATTTCTGGAATTTCAATTTCCACCGCTGCACCATTATCAACTTGAACTTCTTTCACAAAGTGTTTGCGACCTTCGATCTGAACTCGCAACATAAATGGTTTTCCAACAGGAACTTGAATAGAGCTGAGAAGATCTACATCCTTTCTAACGCCATCAACAAAAATTTGCATCTTCTGTTTATCGAAATGTGAGAGAACAACTTTTCCTACACCACTTTCTTCAACATTTTTTGCTTGTTGAGCTGGAGAACGATCTTTCGGCTGCTTAATTTGTGCTGTATGAACCGGTGGCATTTCTGGTTCCGCAAAGAAAGATGTATAGGCATAAAAAGCACCACCAGCAATGCACGCTAAAAGTGCAGCGTAAGTACCTGGATGAGTTTTTGCTTTTTCATTTTTCTTCGTATCAACTTTGAGGACTTTCGTCGCTTCTTTTTTCACAGAAGATTTTGTTGATCCACCCTGCTTAATTTTTGTCACTGAAGATTTATTCAGGTCCGCAATTTTGCGAGACATCGTATTGTCTTCAGAAGCATAAGTTGTTTCTTTAAGAGCAGCTGAACGTTTAACTGTAGCTGTTTTCTTTTTCTCAGCTGGTTGTTGTTCGAAACCAAAATCAAGAATAACTTCTTTCTTTGGAACAGGTGTATTATCAACAGGGGCCGAACTCGCGTTCGGAGTTGTTCCACCTTCTACTTCTTTCTTGAGATCTTCCAGGAAAGGCTTGATATCGATTTTACCGAACTCAAACATTTTCTCGCGGTCTTTTTTAATTTCATCGCGGAACAATTCCTGAGAGAAGTATGATAAATCCGTGGCGTTGAAGTCTGGATATTTTGCATACAAGAACTTCATAAGCGCGCGGTTCATTTGATCTAAGTTTTCAAAACGTTGATTACGATCTTTTGAAAGTGCTTTTAAAACGATCGCATCGAGTTCTTTTGGAACGTTCGGGTTAATCGAAGAAGGAACAGGAATTTTACATTCTTGAATCTTCTTTAAAACAGCAAGGTCATTGTTCTCTTTGAAAAGCTTGCGTGAACAAAGCATTTCCCAAAGAGTGATACCGACTGCGAACTGGTCATAACGAGCATCAAGCTCCAGACCTTCCAGATATTCAGGAGCAAGATACGAAAGTTTACCTTTGATCGTTCCCGCTTGTGTCGCTTCTGAATTCGTTTGTGATTTTGCAATACCGAAGTCGATAATTTTAACCGCACCATCATACGTAAGCATGATGTTGTGTG
>CBIHOP010000459.1:0-2376 GCA_966211385.1 uncultured Bacteriovorax sp. | reverse complement strand
TCTCGAAGTTAGCGATGAGAACCTCTCAGCAGCTAACTCGCGAATCAGAGATGTTGATGTAGCTTCTGAAACAGCGGACATGACTAAGAATAATATTCTTCTTTCTGCTGGTATTTCAGTGCTATCGCAAGCGAATCAAGCGCCAAACACTGCCTTAAAACTACTCAACTGATAATTTGAAAAGTTGCTCCGAATGGAGCAACTTTTCTTTTTTTCATTTATAATCAAAGAAAAGGCAGGAATGCATGAGCGAACTAACCACATCAGCAGATAAGCGTAAAACAATTCTCATCCTAGGAATTAATTCTTTTTTAGGTTCAAACCTAGCTGAGTTTTTTCGTAAGGATTATCGAGTGGTAGGAACCTATCACCGTCGCAATCAACCACTACCGGGAATTCTTAGTCTGCCCTGTGATGTTCTCAATAAAGATGAGGTTCAACTTGTTCTTTATGCTTTTAAGCCTGACATTGTACTTTATTGTGTCGGTCTTCCATCAGTGAAAACGTGCTCAGAAATGCCGAATGCTTCTGATGCTCTCAACTCTTCAGGTCTTTTCAACGTTGCAGAGCTTGCTCCTCGTTACGGAGCTCGTATTATTTATTTTTCTTCTCACTTTGTATTCTCTGGAATGAATAAGAACTATAACGAAATGGATAATGCGGATGTCATCACTCACTATGGAAAGTCACAAGCCGCTTCGGAATTCTATCTTCAGAAATCATCACTCAATTATTTGATCGTGAGATGTTCTAAGCTTTACGGACGTGGAGTAAGTCCAATAAAAAATAATTTCTTTGAAATTCTGCAGAAGAATTTAAAAAATAATACTAGTGCCATCTATGACAATTTCATTCATCAAGGCTTCGTTGATGTCTTTTACCTAGGAATGGTTTTGAAGATGTGTATTGATAAAAACATCTCCAACCGTTTGTTGCATTTTTCTTCTCAAGATACGATGACTCATTATGAATTTGCGAAACTCTATACCGAAGTTTTTGGCGAATCGGATGGTTTACTCAATAAAGGAAAATGGCATCTCCCTATTCTAAAAAGTGCAACTGTTGATAGAGTAGATGAAAATCTGCATTTCAAACTTGATGTTTTAAACGTTGAAGGTCTTCTGAAAATCAAGATGCCAACTATTCGAGAGTCGATGGAATTTACGTTCAAAAGATTTAATGGTGTGAAGAAGACAACGAAATCGGCTTCAGATAAGTCTGAAGGATTGTCTTATATCTAACGGGCGCTGTTTACAATGAACTCTGTAAGATAGTGGCGAACAAGCGCATCCAAATCCACAACTTCATTGTTGAATCGCCATGTGATCTTATTAAATGGACCAATGTGCGCGCGAATCTCATGAATGTTCGTTGATCCGAATTGATCATTGAAAGAAAGGCGAGCACCGTAAATGTCTTTTCCGTTTGCTAAAAATCCGATCGAGATAACATCATTTGCTTTACGAGCAAAAATCAATCGCAATGAATTTCTAAAAAGCATGAAGTCGTTAACAGTGTTTGAAATTTTGAAAAATTTAATCGCAGCACTCGAATGATTGCGGCCGCGGTATTCATTGAACTTTGTTAAGTAAGCTTCAAAACGATCACGAAGATCATTCATCAGCGCAATCGACGCTTCTTCTAAGAGTAGAGAAGGGTTGAGGTGACCGTTGATATTAACAATACCTGACTCTTCCATGTTGATTTCTTCCATGGCGAGATTTTCAATCCAAGAGTAGTTAAGTGGTTGGTATGCAATAGTATCGATCATAGAATTAGGATCGACGTAAGGAGCTTTGCTGTCAAGAATATTAAAAGGGCCCAAGAGGTGGACTATATCGAGGTTCCGCCCATTTTTGAATAGGTGGCTGCAGTTAGTAGTCTCTTTAGGCTTCTCACTGAATGAACCCGGAGGTTCAATATGAGCTTGCTCACCGAGACCAGGGACCGCTCCCGAATAAATCTTTATAGAGGAACCAACTTAATGCCAACTCCTAGACCCACTTCCATTGTACACCCGCGGGCCAGCGGACTCTAGGGAACATTTTATCATGCGCCTTATTTCAACTAGTTACAGGCAAAAAAGCTGAGTTTTTTAAACTCCTTCAATAAATAGTTGAGAAGAATGGTAAAATAAATTGATCAGAGTCTAAAGTTTTCGCAAAAACTAACCGAGGAGGCTTTTGCGAATATTTCGAATGCAGGAGAGTTTATGAAAAAGCTGATTGAGTATTTAAAAGATGAGAGCGGACAAACATCTACAGAATATATTCTTCTGGTAGCTGTTGTTGCGATGATTGTTTTTAAGTTTAAGAAAACAGCTGGCGAGAGATTGGATAGCTTAACCAAAGGTGTATTTGATAATGCAGATACAAT
>CBIHOP010000458.1:0-2381 GCA_966211385.1 uncultured Bacteriovorax sp. | reverse complement strand
TAAAGCAGAAAAAATTAAACCTCTCGAGCTATCAGAAGCTCGTAATTCACCACAAGGACCAGCATATTGTAACTTTGAAAATTTCAAAAATGCTGAATGTTATGAAGATTTAGTAGATAAAAAATTAAAAATAAAAAAAGTTGCTTAACTATTTTCATGGGCATTCAATCAATACATTTCTAAAACATTATTCAATCTACTTGAATCATGTAAAACTAACTTATCGCTGATCCCACTTATATCAACCCCAGCCTTTCGAATGTAAAACTGCATTGTTTTCAAATCTTTCCAACCTCCCATCGACATGACTTTGATTGCAGGAATCCCTTTTGAAAGCATTATCGTGGCCCACGTAGCTCTTAGATCGTGAAACCTGACTCTGGGTAAACCTAAACCTTCCAAAGTTCTTCTAAGCTCTCGAGCTTGCTCTCCTTTGTCCCACCGATCAATTCTTGGAAATACAAAATGACTATCATAAGATTTAAGCTTCAATTCTTTTAAAACATTAACAAGTTCTGGAGCGAGACTTATTACTCTATCATCGCCGCTTTTAGTATCTTTAAATCCATCTTTTGAGTTCCATGAAGAATCAATTATGGCCATTCTCGTTTCTAAATTTATTTTGTCCCAAGTAAGAGCATACAACTCTCCATTTCTAAGTCCTGTATAGCAGGCCATAACCCAAACATAGTACCATTCGTGATTTTCATTTTTAGCATAAGTCAAAAGTGTATTAATTTGTTCGACGGTAAGTACGGCCTTCAATTTGTCGCCGATTCTAAATGCCATTTTTGGAGTTGGGTTAGATTTCAATATCCGTGTATCAACAGCATATTCAAAAGCTCCTCGAATATACTTAAGAATATTTTTCTTATGACTTTCTGAAAGTGTTTCTTTGGACAATATTAAATGCCGAACATCTTGAGTTGTAATCTCTGAGAGTAAACGATCTTTCCAAATCTCTAGAGTATGAGCTTTAAGACATACAGCCATGTTCTCTACTGTTTTTTTGGAAATATCTCTGTTCGCTAGTTCGACGTAGAACCGCTCAAGATGGATCTCCCATGTGGGCTCTTGAACAGTAAGAAACTTACGATCAAGTTCAATCGCAAGCCTCTTCTCAGCTCTTAAAGCTTCTGCTTTAGACTTCAAACCGTGCTCAAAAGCGATCTCAATGTTAAGAAGGTCCATTTGCGAAGTTATTCCGAGGTAATTGATTTGATCCATGGCCATCTTTAGTAAATCAATTTGATGCAAGCTTGCATCCCCCGCTTCAATCGCTTCATTGATTGATAATTGCAAAATTCTCAGAGGGGGAACTCCAGTTTCCTCGTATACCTTCATCTCTAGTTTTCCAGCTGTGCTTTCTACTTCAAATGGGTTCTCAGGAGACTCATTAATGTATTTCTTAACAGTGTTTCGAGAACACTCTAACTCGAGTGCGATTTGAGTTTTGCTTTTCTTCTCTACGTAGAACCGAAAAAGAACATCCCGCTTGAACACTTCTCTTAAAGCAGTAGCCATTATTTTCTCCATGTGACCATTCATTTTTGATCATCTCCCAGGCCTTTACGATTCACAAGAGAAACTACATTCTCAATCAACTACAAAATGAGCATCAACTACACTCGTACACTACAAAAAATTACAAATAGAATGATATTGCGTGATTTTGTGTGACATTCGATATGAATAAGCGTGACACGAAAAAGTGTCTCGTAATTTAACTAAGCGATTGAATTGATTTTTGAAAAGTGGACCCTTTCGGGACGCTCATGAAAATCATGAGCGAAATTTGGTGGAGGTGGTGGGAATCGAACCCACGTCCGAAGAACCTTCTGTGATGCGGACTACGTGTGTAGCTTTGAATTTTCGTCTCAAAGCGAAGACTATTTGGTTACATCAACCAACAAGCCCGGTGATTATAAAGCGTCACTCCCGGCTACTCGCTCGCCTCCTTTAAGTAGAGACAGACTTTTTGCCACGCTTGTTTTTATTGGAGGTGGCCTCCGCAACACCTAGGCTTAAATTAATTAAGCAGCTAGAGCGTAGCCGTAATCGTTAGATTCAGCATTTAATTTTTGGTCGACTTTTTACCAGGACCGTGCCGACCAACCTGGACACGCCCACAAAACGTCTGTATTCCCCGTCGAAACCGGGGCACCCCCATTTTGAGATCTCCCCATTGTATCAGGTTGAGAACTCGACGTTAAGTGCTTATTTTCCCAACTCCTATTCATTTAAAACTAAACGTTTATCCGCGAATAACCGACAAGAGCAGTACGTCTTAACCCCAAGGACCTTTCATGAATCGCTGTATTCTTGCTCTCTCGATTTTTATCTTCGCAACTCATACACACGCTCTCGAAAAAATTTATGAT
>CBIHOP010000457.1:0-2393 GCA_966211385.1 uncultured Bacteriovorax sp. | reverse complement strand
AAAACTGATGAATGCTTGTTACCAGGAATTATTGGTAACAGGACTCGTGAGTAAAGTTTCCGAAAAAGAGTACACAATCGCGATTAAAACTTATATCTAAACGATCTGAAGTCGTGGAAGTTGGGCCTTTGATCTTCGTGAGAAAGGGCCCAATAACTTAAACGTCCATTTCGCTCTTTCAAGACAGTTGTTAATCCTGCACTCATGTCCAATGTGAAAAAATCATCTGGAAAATCTTTTTTCTTAATTTCAACAATAACTTTAAAAACTTCCATCGAATGAAGAATATCAATTTTCACGGCCGATACTTTTTCGAATTCTTTTAAGGCATCTCCTTTTTTATTAAAGAAGAATGCATTCCATTCAAAAACAGGGGAGAAGTTAAACTCCATATACTGATCATTTTTATTTTTAATAAAAAGTTCAAAACAAGTTTTTTCCCACAACTTTATTTTGCGTGCATGAACCGGATCTCCTCCTAAATCAATGCTCTTAATATCTCCTGTAAGTTTATAACTCACAAAAAAAGCATCTTCTCGAGAGATTAACTCAGTCTCAATCGTTACAGATGGTGCTTTCGTTTTTTCATAGGGAATAAGTGTATGTGTTGTCATAAAAGTATTCTAAGTTTTAGCTAAGAGAATTCAAGTTCAATTTCAACCGGGCAATGATCAGAGCCCAGCACTTCTCTGTAATGAGCAATTTTTTTAATATTTTTTTCGATGCTCTTATCGACGAAAAAATAGTCGAGCCTCCATCCAATATTTCTCTCTCGACAATCACCTCTATAAGTCCACCATGAATAGATATTTTTTTCTTCGGGATAATGCACGCGAAGAGCATCAACAAATCCCTGGGCAAGAATTTCCTCGATGAAAACGCGCTCATGCGGTAAAAATCCTGTCGTTTTTTGATTGGCCTTGGGATTAGAAAGATCAATTTCACGATGGGCCGTATTCACATCTCCGCAAATGATAACCGGCTTACCCTTGGCCCTTAATTCTGTTGCGAATGACAAAACATCGCGCGAAAACTTCAATTTATAGTCTACGCGCGAGTGATCAGGCTTCCCATTGGGGAAGTATCCATTTAAGAGATAAAATTTTTCGGATTCCATCCAGATTAAACGGCCTTCATCTTCCATATGGTGCTCTCCCATTCCAGAAGTGATGGAAAGACCCTCATGCATGAAAGAGTTTTTCACCATAAAAGCCGTACCGGAATATCCTTTTTTAACCGCTGGATTTAAAAAAATGTGATAGTGATCCTTCCAGTCATCTAAAAGTTTGATCACATCGATTTGTTGAGCCTTAATCTCTTGCAATGCAATAATATCAGGGGAATGCGTCAAAAACCATTCTTTGAATCCTTTTTGAGAAACCGAACGGAGCCCATTGATATTCCATGTAACTATGCGCATAAACAAAACTCCTGTGAAGATTTCTTGAAATTGCGAAATTTTTATTTAAGTTCACTTTTTTATTTGTTAAGGTAGTCTAAAGATTAAATCCACAACGGATTATAAATCTATACCTTACTATAATCTTTTTTTAGTTCTTCGGAGGAAATTATAAAATGAGATCATTTAAAAACATCGCGGCATTAGTTCGCACTAAGAGAATCAATCACCCTAAAAATTACTCACAATCTGACTTGTCCTTACTTCTTGGTTACAAGAACGGTCAGTTCATTTCAAACGTTGAACGTGGACTTTGTAACGTACCTTTAAAAATGATGAAGAAAATTTCGGAGGTCTTAGACATCACTCCTCTTGAAATCAAATCAGCAATTTTGAAGGATCACGAAGAAACGTTAACGAACTACTTCGAAAAAGCTCCTGTTAAAAAAGCTATGGTTCGCGAAGTAGAAAACAGCGAAGCTGTTTAATCTCAAATTATTTCTGCCCTTATCGGGACACTAGAGAAGGTTTTTGTATCGCAAATAATCTTCAGGTGTCCCGACACTTTCTTCAACATCATCTTTGTAACTAGCTTGTCTTTGTGATTGTAAATAGTGTGGATCTGCCGGTGGCAAATCCGCAGGGACCGGATCTCCTTCAACAGGCATATCACGATTGGATGTATACGTTCTGTCTGGCTGAAGACCATTGTTTCTCTTCTCAAAAAGTTCGCGCACGTCTGGTGCTAAACGATTTTCAAATTCACGAATATCATTGAGCGTATTATAGAAATTTCTCTCAAGTTTATTCTTCTGCGCAGGATCTGCGCGATAGAATAGATCATGATACTTTCTGCGAGCGATGAGATGCTGATCGAGAAGATTTAAATATTTTTCATAAACGCGATCTAAATTAAATCCACCAGTGTGTGGTTCACGTGGTCCTTGATGTTGCGGACGCGGTTGTTGCTGACCTTGTCCTTGTCCTTGCCCCG
>CBIHOP010000456.1:0-2396 GCA_966211385.1 uncultured Bacteriovorax sp. | reverse complement strand
TAGCGGTAGCAAGGGCGCTATGTTCAAAGCCCAGTATTGTTTTTGCTGATGAGCCTACGGGAAGCTTAGATTCACAAAATGCCATCGACTTGATTGAGCTTTTCCGTGAGTTGAATCGAGAACAAGGCGTTGCATTTTTATTTTCAACCCACGATCCACAATTAATAAAAAGAGTCGATACTTGTATCGAGCTTAAAGATGGTATGATCAACAGGTTTGGTTCATGAGTTCAAGTATATGGGTTCCCGTATTAGAGTCAGGCCAGCTAAGAAGTAAACCTCAAAGAATTGACTTGTTTTTTCAGGTTTGGGTTGTTTTCAGAGATTCCAAGGGGCAAGCCCATGCGCTATTTGACCTTTGTCCCCATCGCCATGTGGCTCTTTCAAAAGGAAAAGTGCGGGGTGATCTTATCGAATGTTCCTATCATGGGTTAAGATTCGATGGAGAAGGTTTTTGTAAGCACGTACCCGTACATGACGAGAATGATCGTCTCCCAACTACAAGAGTTGAAAGGTTTCCTGTATTGGAAAAGGCGGGATGGATATGGGTTGCGCTAGAGTCTTCGTTAAACAAGAGTGATGGGTCATTCGGAGTTTTACAAGACAGATTCAATATCAAAGTAGTGAGGCTTTCATATCAACCGAGCGTTGTACTTGAAAAATTAAAGATGCTGTCATCCAAAAAACTTCTTGAACTTGATAAAGAAAATCATGGGTACTACGGGCAAGGTGAGGAAAAGAGTGAGTTTTGGGTCATGATTTTTAATGGCACAACTCACCTTGTTGTCTATCAGCAAGCCGTAGAAGACTCTCTTAGGGGCTTTCTGAAAAAACTAAAATTTTCCGGAAATGTTAGAAAGCTTCAAAATCTCATCAAGCAAAGTATGCAGGCCTAAATGAACTTGGTACGTCGGAGTATTCATCAGATTTACCTTTACACTTTAAAAAAAGATCAGACTGCTTTTTTAAAGGCTTGCAAGTCTGTTAAAGAAACTCAAGAAAGAATTTTAAAAAATATTATAAATCAAAATTCTGAATCTGCGTTTGGGAAAAAGTATCAGTTCAGTTCAATTCGAAGTGTTGATGATTTTCGCCACTCAGTTCCGATTCACTCGTATGATGACATCGAGCCTTGGATAAGGCGAGGGTTTGAAGGTGAAGAAAAGATTCTAACCTCTGAACCTGTTCTCATTTATGAAGTCACCAGTGGCACAACATCGAAAAATAAGTATATTCCATTTACAGGAACGTATCTTCGTGAAATCCAGTCTGCAATAAATGCTTGGATCGGCAAGACTTATAGCGAAAAGCCACAGATGATTGGCACTAGGTCCTATTGGTCACTTTCGCCTGTCATGAGAAAAGCTGCGCGTTCTCCTGGGGGGACCCCAATAGGGATGGAAAATGATTTAGAGTATCTTTCAGGATGGATGAAATATTTGACTTCCTTGTTTCAAGCTGTCGCGCCAGATGTCGCGCATATTCAGAATTTAACAGAATGGCGACACAGAACTTGCCTTGATCTTTTAAAATGTGCCGATCTGGGATTTATTTCGGTTTGGAGTCCAACTTTCTTAACTGAACTCATGCGAGAAATTGAGTCCGGCTTGCCAAATTATTTATCTCAATTAAGCTTGGCAAGACGAGTTCAAATTGAATCTCAGCTCAAAAATAATGATATGAAGTTAGGAGAGAAGCTTTGGAATCAGTTAGGTGTGGTCTCGTGTTGGGCTGATGGAATGTCTAAGCAATTTATGCCGGAATTGAGCCGTTGGTTTCCTAAAAGCATGATTCAATCTAAAGGCTTATTTGCAACTGAAGGTGCAGTTAGTATTCCTTGGCCCGGTATTAACGGAAATCCTCTTGCGATTACAAGCCATTTCTTAGAGTTTATTGATCTTGAGTCTTCATCACAATCAGTGGTTGCCGCTCATGAGCTTGTACCTCAAAAAAAATACTCACCCCTTTTAACAACAGGCAGTGGTTTATACCGTTATCATCTTAAAGACATCGTGGAGTGTGTAGGTTATTTCCAAGATGTACCTACTATTCAATTCATAGGCAAACTTGAACAGACTTCAGATATGTGTGGCGAAAAATTAACTGCTGTGCAAGTTCAGGAAGCACTTGAGGCCGCGTTTCCAAATCGAGGGGAATCTTCAAACTGGTTTTTACTTGTGCCGAATCAAAAAATGAAAAAATACTTTCTCTTTATGGAGCCTGTTGCCGATCGAGAAGTTGATGCAGAAGCTTTTGATCAAAATTTAAGAAAAAATGTTCATTATGATTTGTGTCGAAAATTGGGACAGCTGCTTCCTGTAGAAGTCGTAAAAGTGATGAATGGAGAAAGTTGCTGGCGAGAGGAATTAGTTCGTCGAAGAGTTAGACTTGGAGATA
>CBIHOP010000455.1:0-2409 GCA_966211385.1 uncultured Bacteriovorax sp. | reverse complement strand
TTTTGGAGTTTCGTTCGTCACTCCTCCAACAAGTAAGATTTGCAATTTATCAGCAGTTGCTTTGATTGAGTGGGAGAGTGACATAACTTGCGTAGAGTTCGAAGCAACACTTTGAGAAGCAATCGAGTTTTGGTTAGTGACCTCATCGATTTGGCCCATGGCCTTGTTTACTTCTTGAATACCAACCGATTGTTCAGCTGATGCCGTCGCAACTTCCGAAACAAGTCGCTCAACACTCATAACCATTTTATCAATTTCAGTAAGAGCAATTTCACATTCGCGGGCCTTATCCACACCTGTTTCAATCTTCTCTTTTCCTTCTATTACCATGCGATCAACTTGCGATTTAGTACTATTAACAATTGTATTAACTTTAGTAATACTCTCATCAAGCAGCACTCTAATTTCATTCGCTGCAGATCCACTCATCTGTGCAAGATTTCCAACTTCTTCCGCAACAACGGCGAAACCTTTACCTTGTTCACCAGCTCGAGCAGCTTCTACTGAAGCATTGAATGAGAGAAGTTTAGTTTGGAAAACGATATCATTGATAACTTTTGTCTTGTCAGAAATGTTGGTAATAACTTTCACCATCTCTTGAAGTTCCTGGTTGTTTCTTACCATGAACTCATTAAATGATTCGTTGTTGTGATTGATATCTTCCATGGCCGTGAGCATATTATTGACTGCGGCCTGACCCTTTTTAACTGAGTTCAAACTTTCGGCGGCAGAGCTCTTCGCGTGATTGGCATTATCTGAGTTTCTATTAATCATGGCCGAAATTTCTTCGAGACTCGAAGCCGTTTCTTGAACAGCTGCTGCTTGTTCAGTCGCACATGATGATAGCTCGGTACTTAATGAACTCATAGAAGATGCTGATTGAGTCAGTTCAGGTGTTGAAGAGTTAAGTTCATTAATAGCTTCAGAGAGATTGCGACTGATTGAATTAGCGAGCCATAGGCCTAGACCCAAGCTTAATATGAACCCAGCAATGACAAGGACGATAGAGATAATTGTCGATAGTTTTGCAATCTCTTGTGAAGCAGCAATCCAGATATCCGCTTCTTTCTCTTGAAAGCTGATGAGTTTTTCTATGGAGCTAAAGTATTCATTAGTTGCTTTAGTGTATCCTTCTAAAAATTCTTTAGTGACGGATTCAGATGCACCTTCTTTTTCAAAATGTTCTTTAAGTGCTACCGTTTTTTCCTTAACTACTTTCCATTTAGAACTCATGTCTTCGTAAATGGGTGCTTCACCTTCAGCAAATGGGATTTCATTATAGTGTTTATCATTCTCTTCATATTCTTTGATTTCGGCAGTAATTCTTTCAAGTCCTTCTTTTACTTCTGATTCTTGTTTAGAGAACCCAACAATAAAAGTCATACGTGCTCGAAGTACACGTGCACTATCGCGCATATTGAGTAATCTTTCAGCATTTGCCATGTTGATATTCACAACGTGATCATATTTTGAAAGCACTTGATTGAGGTAGTAGTATCCCAATCCTCCAACTACTAATGTGAAAAGAGAGGCGATTAAAAAACCGATAAAAATTCGGTATTTCAAATGCAGTTTGGAATACATATTTGCTCCTGAAAACATGATTTAAAACATGCTTCTCTATTCGAAAGCTCAGGAGTGTTTATTAATTAATTTTTCTTAATGTTGAATAAGACTTCACACACTTATTCTAAAGTTACAGAAATAAATTCGAACTGCGAATAACGTTTAGAAAGTTCTGCTGTCCAATCAGCATGAGAACTACTGATGACTAGCACTTTTCGTCTATCGTTTGCATTGGATTGGATAAGCGCCACTTGCTCATCAATCTCACCAGCGATTTCTGATTTTGAAGATCCTTCAGTATTAAGATGGGCAAGGAATAATGTCTGATTAAAATTGTCGGTGAAGAAAATGTTAGCACGGCTCCTAGAGCTGGATTCACCGTATATCATTTGCGAGAGAAGACCATCAAAGAGATAGTTCAATTGATCAAAGGATGCGAGTTCGCGTGAGAGTGGTGCAGGGGTGATCCAGAACAACCCGATGATTTCTGGAGTCACCATATCCGCAAGATTTTTTGGTCTCGTTTCGTGATTAAGCATTGTCTTTAGCAAGTTTGTCTAAAACACTGTTTACGAATCCATGTGATTCATTCGGGCAGTATTTTTTAGCCACGTTAACGTATTCGTTAATGAAAACACCTGGAGATGTTTCTTTGTCGTTAAGAATTTCGTATGCGCCTAGTAAAAGCACAGCAAGATTCATGCGATCAACTTTTTGGATGTTCCCGTTAGCGAGATATTTTTCGATAAGTTTTGTATTTTTATCTTCCTGCTTAAGCGCACCCATGATGAGTTCTTTAGCAAAGAATTTAGTATGCATGTCAATGTTGTTATCTGGATGTTC
>CBIHOP010000454.1:0-2410 GCA_966211385.1 uncultured Bacteriovorax sp. | reverse complement strand
GATCAAAGACTTCGTCCCGGAGAAGAAGTTTTTATGACGGCAAAAACAATAGAAGATTGTTTTGTTGCTATTAAAGACATGGTTGTAAGAGGAGCGCCACTAATTGGTTTCACGGGAATTTGGGGAATGGCCCTCTTTCTGAAGAATAATCCCAAAGCAACTCATCCTCAGTTTGAGCGTGCTGCTGAATATTTGAAGAGTGCAAGACCAACAGCTGTAAATCTCGCGTATGAAATCGATCGTACCGTGGAAATGTCTCGTCAAGAAACACATCTAAATGCTCTCTATCCTAAATTAGTCGATCATGCCCTCAAGGAAATGAATAATCTCTTCGAAAAAAATCTTTCGATGGCGAAATATGCAGAGATTGAATTAGAAAAAATTTATGGAAACCGTCCTCTGAATATTATGACGATCTGTAATACTGGAACACTGGCCTGTGGAGTTTTAGGAACTGCACTGGGAGTTATTGTTCATCTTCATCATCAAAAGAAAGTGAAGTCGGTTTTTGCGTCTGAAACAAGACCTTATTTGCAAGGATCAAGACTCACAAGTTATGAACTTATCAAAGAAGGAATTGATCACCACATCGTTGTCGAGGGGGCAGCTTCTTATCTTCTTAAAAACAAAATGGTCGATGCTATTTTTGCAGGAGCTGACCGTATTGTTTCCAATGGCGATACGGCCAACAAAGTAGGAACCAGTAGTTTGTCGATCATCGCAAAACATTACGGCATCCCATTTTTCATCGTTGCTCCTGTGAGTTCATTTGATTTGAATATGGAGAATGGTAGCGAGATTGAAATCGAACTTCGCGATCCAAATGAAATTCTAAAATTTAAGGAAATGCACATTGCTCATCCCGATGCAAAAGCATTGAATCCAAGTTTCGATGTGACTGATCATGATTGTATTACTGGCATACTTTGCGAGTACGGTGCCATCAATCCTGTGACAAAAGAAAATGTTAAACGAATTGCAGGAAAAGCATGATTCGATCAAGCATAGATATTGGTTCTAATTCCGTACTCCTGCTGGCAGCAGAAGTTACCAATGATGGTCAGCTGATTAGAGAAATTCTTGATGAATCATCTATCACTTCTCTTGGTAAAGACCTCGATAAAACAGGTGTGTTTCACAATGATTCTATGAAAGCGACTTATGAAGCGCTTGGAAAGTATGCTTCTCTTTTAAAAAAAGAAGGCCTTAATCCAGAAGAAACAATCGTGACAGCAACAGAAGCGAGTAGAGTGGCAAAAAACTCAAAAGAGTTCTACGCAAAAATTAAAAATGATTTTGGCTTCACTACTCAGATAATTTCTTCTCAAGGGGAAGCTTATTATACTGCCTTGGGAGTTGCCTCTTCACTTGAAAAAAGTGATTCACCAATTGTGATTATGGATATTGGTGGAGCATCAACAGAGTTGATCAGAATTTCCCGATCACCTTTTAAAATTCTTGAAACGATCAGTCTGCCGGTTGGAAGTGTTCGGGCCATGGATTGGCGAGCTGAAGGAACATTTGAAACGAAAATAAATGAACTTCTCAGCAAAGATTTCTCGCCCTATGAAACTAAAGATCTTGTTTGTGTGGCAGGAAGCATGACGGCCCTGGCGTCGATGTATATGGGACTTTCAGAGTTCAGCGCTTCTAAAATCGAGGGCAAGATTATTAGTTATGCTAACTATCTGCAGTTTTCTGAAGATCTTCAGAAGACTAATGTTGAAAATTTACTTCTGCTCTTCCCATTTCTGGGGAAAAGAGCTCCGATGGTAAGCTCAGGAGCACTAGTTGCCCAAAAGATTGCAGAAAAATTAAATATTGTTAATCTAAAGATATCAACACGCGGTTTACGTTATGGAACTGTCCTGTCAGGAGCTTTGGATGAGCAATTTATCAGCGGTTAGATCAATTGATGCCACAATCTTTTTTAAGGCCGGCACAGTTATTTTTGGTCAAGGACAAAACTCAAAGTACCTCTACCTGTTAAAAAAAGGGCAAGTCCGCTTAGTGAAGATGAATGGACAAAAACTTTCAGTCGTTAAGCTCTGTAAAGAAAGTGAAATATTAAACGAGGTGAGTGTACTGACATCAAAGCCAACTGAGTACGCGGCCATAACAAAAACTGACGTAGAAGTGGTTCTCGTTGAACAAAAAGATATTCAGGCCGTCCTTAAAGCAAGTCCATCTTGGGTTCCTGAGATTTTCGAAACATTATGCGAGCGTTTGAAGTCGACTCAAGATTTTATCGATGAACACCAGCTTCTGAGCGGTGAAAAGAATCCTGATGTCATCCTCTCGAAAGAGGATGAACAAAAGTGTCTAAAAGCTATTAAAGAATTTTCGAATCCTAAAAAATTAGAAATTTACTTGGCGTCTTTTTTTCAACGAAACCAAGATATCAATAATC
>CBIHOP010000453.1:0-2423 GCA_966211385.1 uncultured Bacteriovorax sp. | reverse complement strand
GGATGCATTTTTGTAGCGAAAGCAATTAAATCAGAAGCACCCGTTTGAATGATTTTTTCTTCCGCTTTTTTTAATTCAATTTTTTGTTTTTCATCCAAAAAGTTTTCAAATCTTACGGCAAATCCCTGTGTCACAGCTGTGAGACTTGTGAAAGCACTATAAAAGTTTGCGCGTGGATCTTTTTCATTAAGTTCCAGCGCCGTGGTAAATTCAACATCGGCCTTCAAAATATTTTTTGGATCTTTTAGTGATTCTTCAGCAAGTGAAGACAACATAGCAGATGCTTCTACCAACTTTCCTGATTTGATAAGTTGTGAAGCCGCTGCTTGTGATGGAGGTATTCTTTTACTTTTTAAATCGTTTGAACACGAAACTAATAAAGAGCTTAAAAGAATAGTTGCTAAAAAGGCCTTTGAGCATTTCATGCTTTCCTCGCTGTTAGTTGTCTAAATGAGATTAATTATTGCAGAACTTTGCAACGCCAAGGCCAATAGCGATATTCGGAGTATCGACAGCATGGACGTCCCGATCGTCAATAAAAAGTGAGGATTGTCTAAACTTTTAACACCAAAAGGCATGACTCTATGAAGGGCAAAAGAGAGCATTAGTTAAGAAGGAGTTATTATGGATAATTCAATTTTGGTAGTCGAAGATGATGAAGCCATTCGCGAAACAATGACGGAAATTTTAGAATTAGAAGGATACAAAGTAGAGGCGCGAGAGAATGGGCAAGTCGCTCTTGATTACCTGGCCTCAACAAAAGAACTTCCCAAAGTTATTCTGCTCGATCTTATGATGCCGGTAATGGATGGATTTGAATTTTGTGAAAACAAAAGTCACACACCTTTTTCAAATATTCCTGTGGTTGTGATGTCGGCCGATGGGCATGTTAAGCAGAAGCAAAATCAAACGCAGGCCATCGCTTATTTTAAAAAACCGATTGATTTAGACCTTATGATGGATACACTGAAAAAAGTTTTTAATGGTGAAAACTTAAATCAACTTCCGAACGTCACTTAAAAGTTCATCAATATCAAATGGCTTTCTTAAAAAATGGTTCCAGTCTTCGGGAGTAACCTTACTAGGTTCACGTGAAGCGCTTGTCAGCAGAATTGGAACAGAAGAAAGTTTTTGATCCTCTCGGATCATTTTAACCATTTCAGTTCCTTTCATAATGGGCATCATCACATCCAGAATAAGAAGATCAGGCACCGTCTCGTGCATAATTTCTAGACCTGACTTCACAGATGGAGCTGTACGTGCCTGATAGCCTTCCGACTCAAGCAGCGTGGCCATGGACTCTGCCATGTCGAGCTCGTCATCAATGATCAATATTTTTTTCATCTTGACCTTCTTAAGCTTTTAGAAGCTGCTGCTTTTTTAGTGGTTTTCTTTTTGCTTGCGACTTTTTTCTTAACAGCGACTTTGCGCGGATGTCCTGTCATGACGTTTTCAGATGTTTGAAATTGATCGAGGATGACAATTCCTTTGCTTGTAATTTGAAAACGGCGAATATCTGGAATGTAAGCGCTCTCACGCATTTTAAGAATAGAAATCAAGCGGTGCATGGCCGAGTCTATCTCTACATAGCGAAGAAAGAGAACGTTATCTACAACGGAACCCAGCTCTCGGTTAGGTAGTTCCGGTTCCGAACTAAAAAATTCTGATTCTTCAGAGAAAAGTGTCGTCGCCCCTTGATTGCGAAGCTCATTGCTAAACGCTGCGAGGAAAGATCCGAAACGCTCAGGATAAGACATCGCTCTTCTAAATCCTGACATACCATCGATGAACACACGGATTTTGTCTTTTTTCTTTTCGCGAATGCGTTCAAGTAATCTCTCAGCAAGTCCATCGGAAATATTTTCGACAGAAGCTTGCCATTGAATTTCAATGAGACCTTCATCTACATATTTTTTTAATTCCAAACCAAGGCTTTCCGCTTTATCCAGTAAGCGCGGTGGAGTCTCATAAAATCCAAAATAGATTCCGTGTTCACCACGACGAGCACCTTCAACTAAAAATGAAAGTCCTAGAGTTGTTTTACCAGTACCAGGCGTACCAAAAAGGGTAGTTAGAGAGCCTGAGAAAAGTCCACCACTGGCCATTTTATCAAATTCTTTTATGCCGAAACCCATTCGCGAGCGGTTTTCTTCAAAACTTCCCATGTTAGGTTTGCTAAATTGAACTTCGGTGCGTGGGTGAATATTAAATCCTTTAGACGTAATCTCAACTTCGTGACCGCCTTTCAAATAATTCGATCCGCGAAATTTAAGAATTTGGATTTCTCGAATTGAGCGTGCACTAATTCTCCATTCACGAATATCGATGACCCCATCCGAGAGGGCATGTTCAATGCAAGCTGTTTCAGTAGTGGATTGGCCCACTGGCATTAATAGCAACATTGTACATTTTGTGAGAGAAGC
>CBIHOP010000452.1:0-2429 GCA_966211385.1 uncultured Bacteriovorax sp. | reverse complement strand
CTGATTGTTGCGAGCTCTTGAACATTCAAACCTGTAATCAGAGTACCAATTCCCTGAGCTGTTACAACGAAACGATTTCTTTCATCACTATAAGTATGAATTTTAAAGTGCTCAGACAAATGTCTGAGGGCAAGGTCACGTTGATCGCGAAGATCTCCCGTCTCACCTTGAGCAGATTCAATTGTTGAAATTTTCCCGTTTAAATCGGCAACATGGTGAAGAAGTTGGTTGATGTCGGCGACAGATGTTTGAATTTTTCTATCGATACTGATGGCCTGCTCGTCGAGCGTTCCACGAATACGTCTGAAGTCTTTTACAACCAGGCTTGCATTGTCTCGAACAACGGAACGTATAGTCTCATTTTCAGGCTGATTCGCTAACTCGCGAAACGAGTTGAAGAATTTGTTCAAAACCTGGTTAAGTCCATCGGAATCTAGTTCATTAAAAATATTTTCAACTTGCTCTAGGTTTTCACTGCGAGCTTCGTAATATTTATTACTGCCAATAGCATTGTTTAAACGTTTGTCGACGAATTCATCGTTGAAGCGGTTAACACCATCGACTTTAACACCTGTACCTTGAACGAATCCACCTACAGAAACAGGAATGGCCGTTGATTGCATAACACGCTGGCGAGAGTAGCCCTCAGTGTTGACGTTAGACAAGTTGTGACCGGTCACCTCAAGTGACTTCTTAGAAGCTGAAAGTCCGGTTCTACCTATGCCTAATAAATCAGCCATCTCTTTCCTTAGCGGGAGCTCATGCTCGTAACAGATCCTTTTGATGTGTAGCTGGAGAAGTTTTTTTCGCCAGTAGCTTCAATACGAATTTGCTGGAGTGAGTGCAGGGCTTTATTAATAAAAAGTTGGTTGCGTTTGTTTTGAGCTTGAATCTTGCCGATAATATCCAGCAAGAGGGCATTGAAACGGAAGAGGTGTTTTTGATTGCTTTCCACTTCATATTCAGTCATCACTTCAATCAGTGATGAAACGCTATCAATAACTCTATCTGGATAAAGTTCATTGACTTCAACAATAAGATCACGGCGAATAAGTTCTAATGTTCCAATTCGCTTAATGCATTCGTTTTTTTCTTGGATTTTAGCTTCAAGCAAATCAAGTTCACTTTGAAGCAAAAGAGTGTATTCATCACAAGTGAGATTGAAGAGTTCATTGTGCTCTTCACAGAACTGTTTCCACAGATCTGTCATTTGAAAATAGAGTAGAGCGAGCTTTTCATTCATTCGATGATCCATCCTAGATATCGATAAGGTTAACGACTTAGAATTCTTGTTCTAAGATTTTATCAGCTAGTCCGTCGTAATCTACTTTGTAACTTCCTGCCTGAATTTGAGATTTTAATCTAGCGATCTTTTCAGAGTTATCAATCTCAGGAGCAGCGTCAGCTACTTTTTTAATTCTAGAAAAATCTTTAATCGCGTCTGGAATGTCTACTTTAGAATCAGAACGTGAAAATGCTTCAAGTTCATTTTTACGAGATTCTGAATTACGTTTTAAGTTGGCGTTTCCAACTTTTCCCGTTTCTTTTTTATTCGGAAGAAAAATCGAGCGTGATGAAGTGCTGTCGATAGTGCTCATTTTAAGACTCCTTCTTCATGTCCGTCACCTTGTTGGGTTTCTGACACCGGGGATGAATCATTCTTCCCCATTTGTATTGTATCAACTTTTTTGTCCATTTTGTAGCTAGGCAAATTGTGGTGAAGACGATTCGCTTGGGCCTCATATTGCTTGAGCGCCATCTCGTTTCTCATCCGTTTAGGATAGATTTGATCAAGGATCATCTCTTGTAAACCAAGGTTGTTTTGCTGGGCCATCGCCTTAGCTCTTTCAGATGTTTGGAGTGATTTATAATAATCCATTCCACCTGAACCCTCGTCTTCTTCTCCGACTGTTCTGTTCATTTGTTGAAGCATGTATTCAGCAAATTGCTGTTCCATACTCTCGGCCACTTCTTGATATTGTTTGGGAATATACTTGCGGTCATCGATCGGCTTTTGTTGCTCGAGCGAACGTGGCTTTTCTTTATCGGGAAGATTTATTCCGCGGAATGCGGTCGTATCGTTTACACCTTTCGTGGCACTCATGGGACTCATCCTAAGTTTTATGAGTAAAGCTCCCTATGGAAGGAGCTTCTAAAATTTTAGCACTGAAGTCAGCCAGAAAGCCAGATATAATAATTACAGAGGTACCTGATTAAATCAGTTCAATTTCACCAACAAGCGCTCCGTCTCGTTTAAGTGTCTGAAAAATTGAAATCAGATCTTCCGGGCTAACCCCGAAAGCATTGAGGCTTTTGACTAATTCCCCTAGAGTCGTCCCTTTTTCCATAAAGTAGACGCTTCCTTTTCCATTTTTACTATCTTCGCCTTTAACTTCGATGCTCAAATCACCATGGCTGATGGCCACTGG
>CBIHOP010000451.1:0-2444 GCA_966211385.1 uncultured Bacteriovorax sp. | reverse complement strand
AACTATATTTGGATGAGGTTAGAATCATTTCAATTGAAAATAAACTTTACGATCTTACTGCTTAGTTAATAATTTTTCACTCACCTGTTGATCAAACAGTCTCAATTGAGAATGCGTACGAAATTTTTAAATGTGCCCCCCAAGGGAAAAGTTTCATTAGTCTAAAAGGTGCTAATCATATGCTCGATAAAAAAGAGGATAGTGCTTTCGTTGCTAAGTCCATTGCCAATTGGAGTGAGCGCTACTTGCAAGACAAAGAGATCAATAAGGAACACGATCAAGAAGAAAAAATGCTTGATCAGGCAAGCGCAGAAAGTTTTCCGGCAAGTGATTCACCAGGTTTTATCTCTAAATCACATGAAGACAGAGATCAGCACATAAGCAGTAATTAAATTCGAAAGTGGCCAATAAGCGTGTTGAGTTTTGCGGCCACTGCGTTTAGTTCGTCGCCAATCTTTTTCATCTCTTCAGCAGATTGAACGGAACTTTCAGTGAGATTCATGATTGATTGTAAGTTATGGTCGATTGAATCCGCGGCAATACTTTGCTCACGTGAAGAATTTGAAATCGATGCGGCCATTGTATGAACTTTTGCAACTTCTTCGGCGATTTGTTCAAGTGAGCGTGAAGAATCACCAACAAAAGATCTTCCATCTTCAGCAACAGTTCTTGTTTCGCGCATGATTTTTACAGATTCTGCAATTGTCGAGAGTAGGGCGTTCGTGATGTTAGTAATTTGCTCTGTAGATTTTTTTGTTTCATTGGCCAGATTCCCGATTTCCTGAGCGACAACCGTAAAACCTTTTCCCTGTTCTCCCGCTCTCGAAGCTTCAACTGAAGCATTGAACGAGAGGAGTTTTGTTTTTAAAGTTATATCGTTAATCAAACTGATCACTTCATTAATTCTGGCACTCTGTGTTTCCAAGTCTTCAATTTGTTTTGTCACGTATTCGATTTTGCTCGCAAGCTGTTCGATTTTCTCACGTGCAAGTAGTGCTTTGTCATTGCCGAGTGATGTCTCACTGTTTGCATTTTCAATGGCACTCTGAGTGTCAGTTGTATTACTGGCAACATTTTTGGAAGTTGAATTCAATTCAGTAACAGCAGAAGCCACTTTGTTTGTTTCATCTTGCTGCTCTATAAGGTTTGTTTCCGTTAAACGTGAAAGATCCCTGACTTTGTCCGAACCTTGAATGAGGATCTGGCTCGTTTCACTAACTTCGATCATCGCCTTATGAAATTTACCGATCATAATGTTGAACGAATTCGACATCTCTCCAATTTCATCTTTGCTTTTTATTTTATTTGCACGAATGGTGAGATCGAAGTTTTGTGAGATCTCTTTAAGAAGTTGCGAAATATATTTAATAGGAGAAATGATGAGAGAACGTAATAGAATAGCTATTAAAATAAGCGCCCCAATGAACAGCGCTGCCATAATTTTCCCACTGAACACGGCTTTTTCATAGATCTGACGATCAAGATTAACTAAGGAATAACTAATTTTAACTGCTCCTAAAACTTCACCTTCTTTAGTCTGATGGCATTCAATACAATTTGTTCCTCTAAAGTTTGAAGAGGCACGGAATGGAGTGATTACTGTCAGGAGGCGCTTGTCTTTATCATGAGTGATTGCTTCGTATGGTGTACCTTCTAGAGCTTTCTTTTCAATTTCGTTCATTGCACTTTCATGAGCGAGTCCAGGCCCAAAAAGTTGTTTGACGGCTTCACTTCTAAATATGCGGGCCTCTACAATATCTTTTCTTTGAAGAGTTTTACTTCGTAGGATCTCTCTTTGCTCCATCGCTCCGGAAATCATTAACGTGTTCACACTATCAAAATACTGGTCGACAGCTTCATGGGCCTGATTTCTAACAATAGTTTCTACGAATTTTTTTTCATTCGTATAGTTAATAGAAAGTACAGCAACAATCATTGCGCTGAAGATGATCAGAAGGATGGTTAGAATTTTAGTTTGAAGAGACAATTTAAAATCTCGTATTCTCGCAATTTCAAATTCAAGTTTATCGAATTTTAATTTTTTTAAAACATGATAGGGATTAGCTGAGATGGGTAAGTAAAATATACTGCTGTGGGCAATAAATGCAAACGAGTTGCAAAAAAACCTAATTCCGACTAAAATTATCTCCATCACTTTTTAGGAGTTTTTAATGAAACAATTATTAGTTCTCACATTATGTTTTTTGGCCAGCACTGCGGCCTTTGCTGATAAACATGGACACGGTCACAAGTCTCACGGATCTCTTGGATCACATGAGCACGGAGCAGTTACATTAGGAATTGCCATCGACGGACAAACGATCGAACTTGATTTAGAAGGTCCTGCAGAATCGTTCTTAGGTTTTGAGCATGCACCTAAATCGGATAAAGATAAAAAAGTTCTCACTCAAGTGAAAGCACTTTGGGAAAGCAAAAGTTCAGAA
>CBIHOP010000450.1:0-2445 GCA_966211385.1 uncultured Bacteriovorax sp. | reverse complement strand
ATTAAAAGCAAACAACATGGCCGCAAGACCAGCAACGTGCGGAGTGGCCATTGAGGTCCCGCTAATCACGTTATATGTGTTGGTATTATACGTAAGTGTATCAATTGAAAAATAAGATATATCTGATCCGTAACTCACACCCGTGGCATTCGAGACGAGGTTGAAGCCAACAGTTGTTGTGTTAGAAATGTACGGAGTGAGATCGTACGATTTGTGATAGGCGGCACTATTAGATGATCCGGCGAAATCCAGCGGATGACTTAACCTTGTTCCACTCGACATAGGATCAAGGCCTGAATTGTTTGCATGAACTGAAATTTCGTCACCTGTTCCCACATCCCACAACATATAAAAATTAACGATCGCTACATTTTTACCTGTAAGATTGAAGGCCTTATAGGCGCGCGCATCTGTATTGTTGTCATACGTTTTTGTCGAACGATCATAGAGAGGTGGATTGGCCAGTGTACTCGTCACTCCGCCGATGTTGAGAACTCGGTAGGCCCAATTTTGTGCCGTTGTTGTTGTCATGGTCCAACCAGCAGAAACTGGATCATCCATCGTTGAATGAGTCCCTGGCCATGCACTAAGAATATTCACACCAGGAGCACCAACATCAACACTTGCTGATCCGTAATTTGAAAAGCTTGCTAGTGAATAATCCTGAGCAAGGGCGGCCACGCATAACAAATTGTCTTGGGTGAAATTACACGGATAAGAAATGTTGGACCCGCTATCATTGTTCACATTATCATTACCTGCAGCTGCAACGACGAGTACTCCGGCATCACGGGCAGCAGTGATAGAATTACTAAATGCTGTATCCGATGTTGTGTCTTCAGGGCCACCACCAAGACTCATGTTGATAACTTTTGCTCCACGAGCGACGGCGAAATCGATTCCTTGAATAACTCCGGCCGTTGTTCCCGAGCCTTCCGCATTTAAAACACGAACGGCCATGAGTTTTACATTCCAACAAACACCAGTTGTTCCCTTGCTGTTATTTCCGACAGCTCCGATAGTTCCAGCGACGTGAGTGCCGTGACCATTTTGGTCCATGGGATCGTTAGTGTTAGAGATGAAGTCATAACCATGTTTAGGATATGTCACTCCTCCGTTCCACATATTGGCCGCAAGATCTTCATGGTTGTAATTAATTCCTGTATCAAGAACTGCAACGACTACTGATGAACAATCAGTGATTGTCGACCAGGCATTTTCGAGATCCATATCTTTGCCGACCGTTCCTGGATTTGCTTGAGTGGCCGGTGAATCAGGACCGTTGGCCGCAACGATTGTCTGTGCTGTATTTTTTAATCCCCACAACTGTCCATATCGACTGTCGTTGGGAATTGTAGAAGCTTTATAGATATAATTTGGTTGAGCAAATTCAACGTCGGGATCGCGCTTAAAATCTTCAATTGCTTCTTTGATGCTTTTATTTTTGTCTAAACGAACGTGGTTAAATCCTTTTGCGTTCAATCGTTTAATACGTTGAGCACCTTCACGTTCAATTGAATTTTTTTGCGTATCCGCTGAAACTCTTGATTTGTATTTCACGATGATTTCATTGGGAACATACGGCCTTTCTGAAAGGACTATGGCCCAAGCTGAAGTTGAAAACAGGCTTATTAATACTGCTAAACTCTTCATGGAAGACTCACTGAAAATTGAGTTGAAGGAGCACTTGTCGAGCCGCCAGTCGAACCTGCTTTATTTAAATTAGAGTAAGCAACGATTTTAAAATAATACGTTCCAACCTGGAGATTGGTAATGTTTGCTGTTGTCGGTGCAGATGCTCCCGAGACATATGGAACATTCACATAGCTGGCCGATTCGATATTAAAGTTGCTGGTCTTGCTGTAATAGACACGGTATCCACCGCCCGCGCGATTCACGGCCGCTTCTCTATTTGCTGTCCATGAAACTTGAACAGTAGGTGCTGGACCTAAATATTGATAGGTCAAAAGAGAAGAAGAACATGCGCTCGATCCAATGATGTTTGTCGATTTCGTGTAAAAGTTGTGCGTGCCCGCTGCGAGCGCTGCTGATGTCAATGTGACAGAAGTTGTCGTCGCTAGCGCGCTGGCAACTTGAACAGTACAACCAGCATCAGTATAAACTTTTACTGTATCCCCATTGGCCACACCGTAAACAATCAATGTCGGAGCAGCAACGTAATTTGGTGAACTCGTTGGTTCAATGAGATTAATCGATGATCCTTCAGTTGGAAGAACTCCCAAATAATTGTATGTCGCAAGCGCAGACGAACACATTGATGTGCCAGCGGTATTCGTTACTTTCACATAAAAATTATAAGAACCAGGAGCTAGTGCTGAAGAAGTCACAAGTGCAGTTGAACCTGCAGCGAGTACACTTCCCACTTCCGTTCCACAGCTAGAATTTGTATAAAGTTTAATTGTTTCACCTGCGACAACTCCATTC
>CBIHOP010000449.1:0-2469 GCA_966211385.1 uncultured Bacteriovorax sp. | reverse complement strand
AAAGGTCAATGCACCCTCTTATTTTTAAAAACCCCGACTTTGTTCGGGGTTTTTTATTTCTACTTCTTCCAATTAAACCGACATCATGTAAAATTTAAGTATGAATGTAAAAATACTTAAGTATGAGCTTTTTGCTCTTTTTTTTCTCACAATCGCGACGCTCGTCGTTTTCTATTATCAAGATACTTTGCCAGATAGTTATCTCGCAATTTCATCGACATCATCACATGGGTTCTTTGCGTATTATGGAACATCATTTTTGAGTTTCATTAATTACTATACTGGTCCATGGGTTTTCATCCCTTTCGTTTTATTCACATCATTTTATGTTTTTATTTTTTCGAAAAGAGCTGATTGGATCGATGCTTTAAATGTCGTTTCACTGCTTGTTTTCTCACTTTCTACTGCGTTCTATTTACAGCCAACTTTGATTGGGGCGGGCCTCTATCAAATGGTTGATACATTTTTTTCAGCGTTTTCTTTATTTGGTCTTTGGGTTCTCTCTGTTGTGGCCTTTTTATGGGGTGCTTTCAGAGGAGAATTTGTTGATCATGTAAAAACCGGTGCTGAGAAAATTCGCAATATTGATACTGAAACTCCAGTTATGAAAGCACGTGAGTTGAGCGAAAAATATCTCTCGTTTGTAAAAGAAAAATGGCCAGCAAAGGCTGCAACTGAAGAGGTTGATACTGAAGAAATGCCTGTCGAAAAGACTCTTGAGATTGCAGCTCCTCGAAAAATGAAAGTGCAGGAAAAGGTCGAAGAAACTCCGACAGAAACTATTATTTTAGGTGATGCAGAAGAAGAAACTTCAACTCAATTAGTACCTATTTCTACATATGCTGAAGTTAAAGCTATTGAGATGGCGCAAGTAGAATCTGATGAAGATGATGATGAGTATGTTGATGAATCAGAAATTTCAACATTCGCTAATCGTGCACATCAAACCACAGTTCAAGCATTCGACGAAGATAGCTATTTTAACTTGGTTAAAATGGGAGCTCAGAGAAAAGCTGAAACGAAATTTAATCAACCTGAAGATAAGTATTTTCACGATATCATCACAAAAATTCAGGCGAAGCTTGGTGAATTCAAGATTCAAGGTCAAATTATTAACGTTCTTAAAGGGCCAGTGGTTGATACTTTCGAGTGGGAGCTTGGTCCTGGTGAGAAGGTTTCACGCTTAACTTCGATCGCTGAAGATTTATCGCTTGCTCTTTCTGGTGCTCCAATTCGTATGGTTTACCCGATGAAAGGGAGAACAACTGTAGGGATTGAGGTTCCAAGAAATCCTCGTGATTTTATTTTCTTAGATGAAATTATTAGCACTAAAGATTTTACCAATACTGCTCATCAACTTCCGCTCGCTATGGGGAAAGATGCTTTCGGTGAACCGGTTGTTGTTGACTTGGCTTCGATGCCACACATGCTTGTTGCCGGATCAACGGGGGCTGGTAAATCGGTTTTCATTAACTCTGTTCTTGTCTCTCTTTTGATTAAGAAGTCACCGAATCAGATGAAGTTGATTCTGATTGACCCTAAACAGTTGGAGCTTGCTCTTTATGCTCGTCTTCCGCACTTAATCATGCCGGTTATAACGGAAGCGAAAACGGCAGCGACAGCTCTTCTTTGGGCGTGTCAGGAGATGGAAAGACGTTATTCAATCATGTCAGAATTTGGGGTGAGAAACATTGAAGGTTTCAACCACAAACTAAAAAATGCCGGTGGTCCGGCCATTGATAAAATTAGAAAGTTTTATGAATACACGAGTGATGAAACATATGAACTTCCATACATTGTTATCATCGTGGATGAGTTCGCGGATCTTATTCTTACTCAAAAAGGGAAGGAGATCGAAACGCACATTTGTCGTTTAGCTGCAAAAGCGAGAGCGGCAGGGATCCACTTAATGCTTGCGACTCAGAGACCTTCAGTAGACGTTATCACGGGTCTTATTAAATCAAATTTCCCTACACGTGTTTCTTTCCGTGTAACAAGTTCTACGGACTCGAGAACAATTCTAAACGCAATGGGTGCAGAGAAACTTCTTGGAAAAGGGGACATGCTCTATAAACAAGGAGTCGATACAACGCGTATCCACTCGGCCTACATCGAAGAAAAAGAAATTGAAGCTCTGGCCGAAAAACTTTCGGAAATGGCGCCTACTTTTGATCCAAATGTTATGGAATTCCTAGAGAATGGCGGAGAAGAGGAGCCAGTTAGTACAGTTGCTACTCGTGATGGAGAATCAGCGGGTGGAAAAGATGATAAATACGAGGAAGCTGTAAAAGTTGTTCTTGAACATAGATCTGCTAGTGCTTCGCTGCTTCAAAGACGTTTGGGCGTCGGTTACAACCGTGCAGCAAATTTGATTGAAGAAATGGAAGCAAAGGGTGTTGTTGGTCCAGCGCAAGGATCGAAACCACGCAAAGTTCTTATGGGATCAGAGAGTCTGACTTAATCGCATTT
>CBIHOP010000448.1:0-2471 GCA_966211385.1 uncultured Bacteriovorax sp. | reverse complement strand
TCAAGCTATTCAAATTCCTAATCTTTTAACACTTCCATTAAATGATAATAGTAAAACTGGATCTATTGGTGTCACTCAAGTTTTATTTGATCCGGCCAATATGCTTTACAAACATCCAGCAGCTAAACATCTCAGCGAAGCTTCAAGTTTGAGCGCTAAAAGACAAATCAAAGACACACAAGTCAGGGCAATTGAATTAACACTTCAATCATTAGAGTTAAGGGCAAAGAGAAAAGCATTAGAAAAATACATCTTTAATTTGAAAGGAAGATTGAATGAAATTCAACGTATCTATGAATTAGGTGGACTTGGAGAAAGTGATGTTCTCAAAATCAAATTAGGCATAGATGATGCTACTCAAGGGATTCGAGAATATCAAAAAGGTGAAAACTATCTTGCAGATATGATAGCAACGCTAGTAGGAGAAGATCATCCGATTTTTCCAACTGATCTTCCTGAGGAATTACCAAATGGAGTTGAGAAAGTAATTAATCCAACAGAAAAAGCAGATGTGACTAAGCGTGAAGATATTCAAGCAATAGATAAACAACTTGCTGCCATTAATTTATCTCGCACAGGTAATAAATCAGAGTATCTACCAAAAGTGTATGGATATTATCAGCATAATTACAATGACAATGCTCTTTTAAAAAAATCTAATTTCGATGTCGTTGGGATTCAGGTTTCATGGACACTCTTTGATGGAGGAGCTGAATATTCAGAAGCAAAGGCCAATCTCTATCAAGAGAAAGCGCTGGAGAGTAAAAGATCGCTTGCGATTTCGGCTTTTGAAGCTGATGTAGCAGATGCCATTTCAAGTCTCAAAATCAAAAAGCAAGAATTTGATGAAAGAACAAAAAATGTCCTGCAAGCAAAATCTGTTTCTGAATCCGAATTCAGAAGACTTAAGAGCGGTAAATCAACAGTGAATAATTTAATTGATGCTGAAGATATTCTTAAAGACCGTACAGAAAAAGCAAGTCTTTCAAAAATAAATTGGTATCAAGCATGGTTTAAATATAAGCACGCATCCGGTGAAGAATTAGTAGCACCTTAAATAGGAGAATAATATGAACAAAAATTTAAAAATTGCAGTTGTAACTGGAGCATCATCAGGAATTGGTGAAGCCACTGCAAAGGCATTAGTGAATGCAGGTTATAAAGTATATGGGACATCTCGCAATCCAAATAAGGAAATTAATTTAACTTATACAATGCTCCCTTTAGATATTAAAAATGAAGAATCAATTAAAAACCTAATTAAAGAAGTCATCAGTCGGGAAGGTAAAATTGATATTCTAATTAATAACGCTGGAAATGGACTAATTGGCCCGATTGAAGAAACTTCAATGAAACAAGTTAGAGAAGTTTTTGAGACAAATGTTTTTGGAACAATTCAGATTACGAAAGAAGTGCTTCCTTATATGCGTGAAAATAGAGGAGGAACTATCGTTAATATTTCTTCACTGGTAGGTAAAATTCCTTTTCCGGGGATGGGGATTTATTCTGCAAGTAAGCATGCAGTTGAAGCTTTTTCTGAAGCTTTAAACCATGAGGTTAGAAATTTAAATATCAAAACTATTTTGATTGAACCCGCATTTACCAAAACAAAATTTGATACAAATTCAGTATTCGGTGAGGAGGAGATTTCAATCTATGATTCATTCCGTTCTCATATTCGTTCAGTTGTTGAATTCATGATGAAGACTGCTGATGAACCTGAAACAATTGCAGAAACTATCTTAAAAGCAATCTCTGATAAAAAACCTAAAATTAGATATGCTGGATCTTTTTCTGCTGGAAAAATATTATTTCTTCGAAAAATGGTTCCAGAGATGGCATTTGATTCAACTTTTAGAAAACAGTTAAAATTGAAATAAAATCGATACTGTTTTTGAGCGAGGTGAAGATAAACTCGAGGACTGAAACGTGACTTTTTAGATTTGATAAAAATCAACCAAGGATTATGAAATGCGTGAAGACAATAAATGGGATCATGATGTACTGGTTATCGGTGGCGGCCCCGCAGGATTAAGTGCGGCCATGGCATTAGTACGTTTACGGAGATCAGTTTTGGTATGTGATGATTTTCGTCCTAGAAACCTTGCCGCTGAACATATGCATAACTTCGCGAGCCATGAAGGTCTATCGCCAATGGAGTTGCGAAAGAAAGCAAGAGAGGATGTCGAACAATACGATACCGCACGTTTTTTCGATGGAGCTGTGACTGCGGTTGTTAAAATTCAGGGAGGATTTGCGGCCACACTTTCTTCACATAAAACAGTGAAAGTTAAAAAGGTGATCCTTGCCTATGGCATTCAAGATCGACTTCTCCCGATCCCTGGTATTCGAGAGCTCTGGGGTAAATCAGTTTTTCACTGTCCGTTTTGTCACGGATTTGAATTCCAGGATCGAAAAATTGGCGTGATCGCTAATGGTGCTAAGGCCATGCAAGTTCTTGCGATGATATT
>CBIHOP010000447.1:0-2509 GCA_966211385.1 uncultured Bacteriovorax sp. | reverse complement strand
ACAGAGTTACGATTTTAGTCATAGTAGTGTTTTTAAATAACGATGAATTTTTAAAAATGAGCGAACTTCTACGGGTGCTGATTCTAGCTCCCCAGCTGTTACATCCGGTAATTTACCTTCCCAGAATTTTTGAACATTAAAAGAGCATGGAGCGAGAAATGGAAGCAGGAAGGAAAATTCTTGTTTGTCGTAAAGGTTTTTAAATTCAACCCACAAATGACGATGATGAATAAGATCTTCTGAGACTAACTTTTGAAAATCTTCTTTTTTTAATTGAGAAATGATCGCCCAAGATTTTAAAAAACTCTTAGCTTCTTTTATATTTTTTTCCGGAAGCCCAAAAAATTGGGATAATGGCAACGCAAGTGATTCATCTTTAACAATCAAATAACTTATGAGTTGCTGAATCGTGGTCAAAGATTCGGGAAATGAGTGAAACCGCAGAACATCTCGCAATGAAATTTTATATTCACTCACCATTTCATTCATTCTATTCATGAAAAGAGCTGCATGTTTAGATTTCATCATTTCTTTTTTCAAGTGATGCGAGGACAACTCACTAAGATCAAACAAATGCAGATTTTTTTTCGTCTCATCACTTATCTGAAATCCATCAAAAAGAATTGAAAAACGGATGAGTCTTAAAAAGCGCACTTGATCTGCATAAAAATCTTGGGAAACATGTCTCAAAATTTTGTTTTGTATATCCGTCTGCCCCTGATAAGGATCGACAAGTGTTTCTTCTTCCCTTCTAAAATTGAATTCAATTCCAATCGCATTCAAAGTAAGGTCTCGTCGTTTAAAAGAATCCGCATAGGAAAATTTTGGCGAACACGTGGCTTCGAAATGATGATGACTTTTATTATCGGCCAGAAGTTTTTCAACACGAGGAGAAGAAAACTCTAAATCATAATTCTTAAACTTAACTCGTGTGATGAGATACGGAAGCGCCTCAACAGTTAATTGTTGCGCTTTTAAAAAGCGTCGAAACTTTTCAATTTGTTTCTCCCAATCACTGTCATCTTGAGACCTGATTTCGAAATCGAGGTCCTCTCCAAGGGGCAGCCCCATAAAACGATCTCTAATGGCCCCGCCGATAAGAGTTAAAATAAAACCTTGCTCTTCGATATCGAGAAGCAAATTTTTTAAATCTTCACTTAAGGCCTTTAAGATCATATTTTGAAGCTATCCTTGTGACTAAGGAGTCTCTCGATTGTTGTTTTAATACGGGTGATGTTTTCTGATTCTTTATGATAAACCACAAATAATTTTCCACTTGGTACTTCGTAGTCTTTACCAAGTGCCAGAACTTTATCTTTAAAATATGAACGGTTCAAAACGTGATTGGGAACAACGGCCACGCCAAGCCCCATGTGCACAGCTTGCAACATGTGACCGTGAGAATTTACGCTGAAGCGCACATTCAACTTTTTAGGAAGTGAACTGAATTTAGAACGGCACCACTTTAAAAAGAGATGGTCATTTTGCTCGAAGAGAATTGTAGGTATTGTCTCTAATTCAGCGAGCGTAAATTTTTTGTTTTCAAATTGATTCTTAAAATCAAGCGGAGCTACCAGAGTAGAAACTTCTTCCAGGAAAAATTCTCGTTCACCGATCACCGGTAAATCATCTTCCGGCATGATAAGAATATCGAGTTTGTTCATTTCAAAATCAGCAATTAAATCTTCCTGATGCCCCATTCGAACATTGAGCTGCAGATGAGGATTTTCTTTAGCATAATTGACGATTTCGCGAGCAAGCCATGTTTTTCCAATTCCGGTTAATGTTCCAATGCGAACTTTTCCCGTCATCTCATCACGATCATCACGCAATTTATCGAGCGTTTCTTCCATCTGAGTAATAAA
This sequence comes from uncultured Bacteriovorax sp., assembly GCA_966211385.1. GTDB lineage: Bacteria > Bdellovibrionota > Bacteriovoracia > Bacteriovoracales > Bacteriovoracaceae > Bacteriovorax. Next base: position 644 of record CBIHOP010000447.1, on the reverse strand, counting down.
GTGTTCACCTAATTGATAAAGGCGCTCACCTTCCGCCGTTAACACTACGGCCTTACCAGAACGTTTAAAAATTTTTATTTCTAATTTCGATTCAAGATTTTTTATACTTTGTGAAATGGCCGACTGGGTGACACCGAGAACTTCGGCCGCTTTGGAAAAACTTCTAGCTTTAGCGACTGCGACGAGAGTTTGGAGTTGCGAGGTCTCAATCATAAGGTCCCCTAATAAGTAGTTATACATTTAATTTAGCATAAAACTTATAAGAGAACCTAATACATTATTTGCCTAACAATCTTCGCTTTCTGAAAGATAAACTTCGTAAACTTTTTCGTCTTTAGGATCGATGATTAAGAGTTCAACAAAAGAAACTCCACAGTATCCCGGCCCATTTCCTGTGTAACCAAATTTCACGCCTTGTTTTTCAAGTCGCTTGATGACCTTTACCCAATTTTTATTCAAGTCATAGATTTTTTCTTTGGCAGCGGTCAAAAAAAATTGGTATTCGTCGCCCAAATGTTCATAGTCTTCTATATCTTCATCCAGTTTTGAGATCGCAAAATCTTTCATTTCGATCGCCGATCTCGTCGAAGTGAAACCTTCATTTGTTTCATCACCGTAGGCCATAGATTCAATTTCTTTGAAAA
>CBIHOP010000446.1:0-2516 GCA_966211385.1 uncultured Bacteriovorax sp. | reverse complement strand
ACAGAATACATTCAAGTGTATCATCTGGTCGTTGGAACAGATCTCTTCGCACTGTCTTTATATAACAAACTCGTTAATCTTTACGGATCATCAAATGTTCGACTTCTCTCTGAAGATGAAGTCCTAGAGTCTGATCTACTTCCTACAGGGCCAGGAACAATTCGTGGTGAAGCCAACAGAGAAGTTTTCAAATCACTGTATCCTGAACTTGAATTCGAAGCAGGTCAGGTCAATGCTCTTTTTTACAAAGACATGCAATGGAAAAGTTTTTTCGGAAGAAGCAAATCAGAAGCTTTAAAATTTAACGAAGAGTTTTTTACAGGTCCACGCTTTGATGTGGATCTTTCAAAGATTTTTCCTGAGATTGCTGAACCTGAAACATTATTAGCATCCATCAATCAGGTTGCTTACAAAGTTAAAATCAAAAAGATTGCTAAACATGAGAAAGGCTTTGCCCTTGAATGTATCAACGGAACAGAGTTTTTCTGCCAGCACCTTTATTTCGGCCAGTCTCCATCGCGATTTTTAAAGCACTTTGAAGATAAAAATCATCTTAGTGACAGCTTCATTCAATTCTGCGAGAGCACAAGCACTCCGTCGGCATTGTTTGTGAAATTTGTATTCGAAAAACAGCCTCTCACTGAAATGAAAGAAACTCTCTTCATTCCTCTTAGCTACACTCACGAATGGGGACATTTTGTGGGTGAATTCAAAGACCACAAAGGAAAGCAAGAAATTGAGTTCATGCACTTTTTAGATGAAGACCAAACTTCGGAAGAAGATGTTTCGCGAATTATTAGACTCCTTAAAAAGAATATGGAGAAAATTTTCGAAAACATTTTAAAAAATTCTCCTCGCGAATTTATTGCTCTTGAACAAAATATTGGGTGTCTTAAAATTGACGATAATCTTTTCCATACCGGTCTTGAAACGAGCGGTGAAACACTTTCACAACTGCATTTCATTGGGATTAATGCTCCTTTCTCTGATAAGCAGCGCATTCAATCCTTCTTCGAATATTCGTCTGATAGCATCAACGGTGTGACACGCGGCCTTATTGTTCACCAAATGTGCGAAAAATTTTTGACAACGGCGAGTTGACAAACAAATAGACAGCCCACAACATTTACTAAAGACGTGATTTATAAAGAACAAAAGTATTTTTTACTTTCTGTTTTAACTTCAAGGAGAAGATTGAATGAAAAGAAACGTATTAGTAATTGCAGGTCTTGCAGTTCTATCAACAAGCGCTTACGCATCGAAAGCAAGAGTTCAAGCTCTTGGTCAAGATGAAGTACGCGGATCAGAATACATTTCTGACACAAGAAATGTTTTCAGAAACCCAGCTGGTCTTAACGAAACTAAAAACTACCTCGTAACTGAATGGGGAACTGCAGCTGCTAACGACACAGCTGTTGCTCCAAGAGCTGAAGGTGGATTCTTCCGTGAAGCGGGAGCTTTCAACTACGGTCTATACCTTGGTAACAACGAAAACAACGGTGCTCGTACTGCTGGTTTCATGAACCAAGACAATGCTCTTGATCTTTTCCTTTCTGGTGATATGGGTGTTAAGTGGGGAGCTCGTCTTCACTATGCTTCTTCAACAGACGAAGCTACTACAACTTGGGAAAGAGAAAACACAGCATTCGGTCTAGGACTTGGTGTTGTTGCTGGTGCAGCTGAAGGTTACCTAAACGTAGACCTTTCTGATAAATCAAAAGGTGATTTAACTGCAGCTTCAAATGAATACAAAGTTAAGCCAGGTTTCATCGTTGGTGGTTCATACACTATGGAAAAACTGACTGCTTTCGCTTCATACGAAAACACAAAAGCTGAATCAAAAGTTGGCGCTACAACTACTTCAGTAAAAGGTTCAGAAATCATCGTTGGTGCTGGTAACACTATGGACATCAACCCAACTGCACGCGTTTACACAGATGCAAAAATCGTACTTGGTACAGTTAAAACTGCTGCTGGTAAAACAAAAACTAACGAACTTCCTGTTACAATCGGTGTTGAAGCTGACGCTACTTCATGGTTAACACTTCGTGGTTCAGTTTCTCAGAACGTAATTCTTAACAACACAAAAAACACTGCTGGAAAGAAAACTTCTAACGCTAACACGACAGAAGTTAACGCTGGTGCAACTCTTAACTTTGGTAAACTTAAAGTTGACGGTCTAATCGGTACATCTGGAGCAAATAGAGGTACAGGTACAGTTGCTGGTTCAAACACTAACGAAGGTGTTCTTACAACTGACAACCTAATGTCAAGAGTAGCTGTTTCTTACTGGTTCTAATTCACACAATGAATTCAAGCCCACCTTTACGGTGGGCTTTTTTTTAGGTTTTTTCTTACACGACAAATTTGCTTAAAGGGGAACCCTGCATGAAAAAATTATTAATGATCGGAAGTGCGCTAGCTATGCTTTCAACTTCTGCATACGCAACTCAAGCAAGACTACTTGCTTTGGGTATGAACGAAACTGACAACGAAGGGATGTACTACATCCAAGA
>CBIHOP010000445.1:0-2529 GCA_966211385.1 uncultured Bacteriovorax sp. | reverse complement strand
CTATAACGGTGAGTATGCAACTGGTCTTGGAGTTGTCGCTCAATCAAGAGTGAACTTCCAGAAATTTGGTGAAGGTGTAAGAGAAATCATTAAAGAATTTGAAAATTCTGAAAACTTTAAAAAATCAGGCATCAAAATAAGTGAAATTAGCTATCAGCCTCATTACGTAGAAGAAAGAACAAGAGAAATTGGATTAGATTTAGTTAAGGCCATCGTTCTTGTTGGTGGAGCATTGATGTTCATGCTTGGAATTAGAGCAGGTTCAATTGTAGCTATTCAAGTACCATTAGTAACGGCCATCGCTTTTGGGATCTTTGCTCAATTGGGTGGAATATTAAATCAAATTTCAATTGCAGCCTTTATTCTTGCAATCGGATTGTTGGTAGATAACGTTGTCGTTATTGTTGATGGTATCCAATCTAAATTAGATGAGGGAATGGACCCAATTGAAGCGGGTGAGAAAACTCGAAAAGAATATCTTATTCCACTTCTAGCTGGAACCTTAGCAACAATCGCAGCTTTTCTACCAATGTTAATTTCTCAAGGAAACGTAACCGATTTTACTAGAGATATCGGAATCGTTTCTACTTTAGCACTAGGTGGAAGTTATCTATTTTGTATTTTTGTTACACCAATATTAGCAGCTCAAATGTTAAGAAAAGGAAAATCTCGTCAGTGGAGTTTTGTTATTCCGCTTGGAGAGAAATTAGGAAGCTATGTTAAAAATTTTCCAAAACTAATTACAATTGTAGCATTTACTGCGGTAATAGTGGCCGTTCTTGGAATGGGATTTGTAAAACAACAATTTTTTCCAAATGCAGATAGAAACTTATTGGTTGTAGATATTCGATTGCCAGTTGGAAGTCATTATGAAGCTGCTTTTCAAACGGCAAAGTCAGTTGAAGAGAAGATTCGAAAAGATTCTAGGGTTACTTCTGTTACAAGTATGATAGGTCGTGCTGTTCCTCCTTTCTATTATAATCTTCCTCGTGAAGCAAATTCACCAAATATTGTTCAGCTAGTTGTTAAAACAACAACTACTGAAACGGCGAAAATTTTTAAGAAAGAACGTGAAGAAGAGTTATCTAGAATGGTTCCTAACGGTACAGTGATAGTTCGTGATCTTTCACAAGGACCTCCTGTAAAAGCACCGATAGAAGTACAAATTTTTTCAGATGATCCACAAAAAATAATTCAAGCAACTCAAAAGGCCCTAAAACTTGTTCGTGAAGCCGAGGGGGTTTCTCACGTACGATCTACTTTAGGTGTAGGGAATATGGATTACAAGTTAGATGTAAATGATAGTGCTGCAGGCATTTATGGTCTAACAAGAGCAGAAGTATCAGCAGTGGTGTTATCTCAGACAACAGGAATACCTATTACTACATTCAGAGGAGGAAATGATCCATATGCGGTTACTCTTATGTCTGAACATAATGAAAACTCAAAACTTTCAGATATCGAATCGAGTTATCTAGGATCTACACGTACAGAAGATCTTTCTGTGAAGACATTAACTAAAGGAAATTTTCAATATAGCCCAACTCTTTTAAATCATAAAAATAGAGTTCCGGTTGTTTATATCTACGGTGAAATTGCACCAGGATATTCTGAGAATGTATCGACAAACAATACAATTAAGAAATTGGAAAAACTTGAAAAAATGGATGGTGTTCGAGTTGAATTAGGTGGAGCAATGAAGGAAGCTCAAGATTCTCAAAAAGTTATTTTTTCTGCTCTTCCTATGGCCATGTTTCTATTGTTTCTTTCTCTTATGTATGAATTTAATTCATTCAGAAGAATTGGAATTATTTTATTAACGATTCCTCTATGTGTTGTAGGTTCAGTTCCTGGACTTATTCTAACGAATAGTACTTTCGGATTTATGACTTTACTGGGAATTTTTGCTCTTGCGGGAACTGTTATTCATAACGGTATCTTTTTAATTGATTATATTGACCATAGAAGAAAAGATGGCGTTCCACTAGATCAGGCGATAACAGAGGGAATTCAACGTAGAATGCGTCCGATTATTTTAACCGCAGTTGCGACTATTGTTGAATTAATTCCAATGACCATGACATCTTCAACATTGTGGCCACCATTTGCATGGGTAATTATATCAGGTCTTTTAGTTTCAACTTTAATGACATTAGTTGTAATTCCTTCTGTCTTTAAGCTCGTTTTCCAAAAGGAGGAAAGAGTATGATCAGTGTAATTCTGTTATTAGTTACTAATCTAAATCTTCATGCCGCAGAATCAAGTTTTTCATTGCAAAAGATTTTGGATATGGCAAAAAATGGACCAGAAGTTAAATCTGCAAACGCTTCTGCTCTTGAAGCGAAATCAAAATCGGATACAGTTTTTCGTAAAGTTTATATGCCAAAGGTTAATGCTGGTTTTGGATTTCAACATATGTTGAATGATCAAGCTATTCAAATTCCTAATCTTTTAACACTTCCATTAAATGATAATAGTAATACTGGATCTATTGGTGTCACTCAAGTTTTATTTGATACTGCCAATATG
>CBIHOP010000444.1:0-2562 GCA_966211385.1 uncultured Bacteriovorax sp. | reverse complement strand
TTCCGATGCTGGCGACGGCGGGATTGGGAATTGCTTTCCACGCAAAAGACATTGTGAGAAATGAAGCTCAACAACATTTAAGTCACGGACCGATGACATCAATTCTCTACTTTTTGGGAATTCCTGGCCCGAATAATTAGAACTAACAAAGCGCGAGCAAGAATATGTTAAGACAGTTGTTACAAAGTAAAATTCATAAAGCAACGATCACTGGGGCCGATCTTTCCTATATTGGAAGCATAACCATTGATCAGGATCTGCTCGATAAAGTTGATCTCTGGGCCGGTCAGAAAGTTACAGTCGTCAGTAATACTTCGGGAGCTCGCCTTGAGACGTACGTCATTGCGGGTGAACGTGGCTCAGGAATGGTTTGCATTAACGGTGCTGCCGCTCTTCTTATAAAAAAAGGTGAAGAAGTTATTATTTTCAGTTACGCTTTAAGTGACAGACCAATTAAGGCCCGTTGCATTTTGGTCGACTCGCATAATAAATACGTTCAGGATTTATAAACAGATGATGGAATCCCTGTTTGAAAAAAAGATGACGATAAAGTGTTTAGACACTGAGACTCGTTTTCCAATTGAATGTTTAAACATTTGGGACATTACTGATTTAGAAATTATTGGCGGTAATTTTACATTTTTTCCAGAAGATATTTCGCAACTTGCTCATCTTAGAAAATTAAGTTTAGTTTCAACGAAAGTCGCGAAACTTCCCGCAGAACTTTTTAAACTTCCCGAACTTGAATATCTCAACTTAAAAAACAACCGCATTGAAACTCTTCCCCCGCTCTACGAACAGACTCAAATTAAAGAACTCATTTTAGGAAGAAATTTTCTGACTGAAGATTCGCTGGTGACTTTTTTCAGCAGCTTTAAAAAACTGCAGGTTTTGGATTTAGGACACAATTTTTTAAATGTTCTGCCCGCTAGTTTGTTTGAACTGAAAGAATTAAGAAGACTGAATCTTGAGAGTAATCGCCTTCGCGATCTGCATCCCAAGTTAAAATCTCTTGATAAACTCGCGCACCTCTCTCTTAATCACAACAGCTTCTCTTTGGAAGAAAAGCAGTCCATCGAAAAAGATTACAACATCGAATTAGCTTAAATTTTGATTCTTGCGTTTGCTTTTCTTAGACGATCAAGAAGAGTGTGCAGAAGCGCTGTAAACCATTGTGGGAGACCGGCCAGTGTCCCTTCAAGTTTTTCAGTGGGAATGATGACAAGAACCGATTCAGTCATTGCTTGCACTGAAGCTGAGCGTGGATGTTTATCCAGAAACGACATTTCACCGACAAGCTCACCAGAAATAATTGTTCCGATTTGATGTTCCTTATCACCTTTACGTTTAAAAACGGCAAGCGTTCCCGACTGCAGATAGTACATCTCTGTACTCTCTTCACCTTCACGCAATAAGTACTCACCTGGATTCAACTTAATTGATTCGCTCATCGATTATTCCTAAATTAGGGATGTTCAAAATTAGTTTATCAAAGTTTAAAAAAGAAAAAAGTGAGGCAAAAAAAAGAAGCGGAGTCGTACGACTCCGCTCAGGTATAATTAGAAAGTAATATGCTGAGGGCCTTCCTCTTGCCAATGTCCCTGGAGAACTCCGCTCTCCAAATTTCCTTGCAGGATTCTGCGAGAAAGAGGTCGAGTAACAAGTTGTGAAAAGACTGCTTGTAACGGACGCGCTCCGAAACGTGGATCATAGCCTCGTTTGGCAATTTCAACGTAAGAGGCTTCATCCAATTCAATCTTGAGCGATTTCTCGCTTAAGCGGTCATTAAGCAGTTTAAGCTGCTTGTTGATCAGATCGCGCATAATCGATTGATCAAGCGGTTTGTAAGTCAGAAGTGAATCAATACGTCCGAGTACTTCTGGTTTAAAATCTTCTGCAATGTTTTTCGAGTTCGTCGTCATCAAAATAATTGTATTCTTAAAGTCGATTGTTCGACCTTTATTATCCGTCAGTCGACCATCGTCGAGAATCTGCAGCAGAATATCAGAGAAGTCACGATGGGCCTTTTCTACCTCATCAAAAAGGATGACCGCATAAGGTTTACGTCTAACCGCTTCGGTTAAAACACCACCTTCTTCATATCCCACGTAACCAGCAGGCGCACCAATCAGTTTTGCAACAGAATGCTTTTCAGAAAATTCTGAGAGGTCAAAGCGAATCAAATTCTCTTCGTTGTCGAAAAGAAATTGAGCGAGTGCTTTAGCCGTTTCTGTCTTACCTACACCAGAAGGACCTTGGAGAAGGAATGATCCTAAAGGTCTCGTCGGATCTGAAAGTCCAGCGTGTGCTGTCACCAGAACTTCTGAAATTTCATGAAGCGCTTCACTCTGTCCGAAGACACGTGCATTCAAGAAACCTTCAAGCTCTAATATGTTATCCTGTTTAGATTTTAAAATTTTCTCAACAGGAATTCCTTTTTGTCTCGAAATGACATTCGCAATATGCAGAGGTGATAAAATCCACTCGCTGCTTTCTTGCTCGATTTTATGTTCAGTGTCTGGAATGAGTGAGTACTTCAACTTACTCGCTAATTCATAATCC
>CBIHOP010000443.1:0-2568 GCA_966211385.1 uncultured Bacteriovorax sp. | reverse complement strand
AGCTGCAAAAATCTCATCGCGTTTTTCAGCAAGAACCATTGTGCTTCCAAGCGGAAGAACACCAAGCGAACATGTGTTGGCATTGATAGATGCTGCGTTTGTTTCCGCAGAATAAAGGGCAACAACAGCGAGAAGAATTTGAGCGATTTTCTTGATAAGCATGAGGACTCCGAGCTAATGAATTTGATCAGCTCGGTTTTACTGGCAATTAGTTATTTCATCAAGTTTTTTGAGGGATTGTCACCTTGCACAATGTACGTATTTTTTTAACTTTCTCAGAGAAAGGCTTTAATGGAAATGTCTTCGTCTAAATCTGGCCAATGTATACCGTAACCAGAGGGACTAATTATGAAATTTTCAACCAAATCAGAATTAACATTATTAATTCTGGGGAACCTTTTTAGAGGTAAAGAGATCACGCGTTCATCATTCAGATGCACAGTTAATAAATGGGCAGAGATATCGACTTTGATAATTTTAAGATCATTCATAATTGTGATTATGACATAATTTTTGATTTTAACTAACTCGCATCACCCCATTCTTCTGATAACGAGCATCGCGAACCGCAAGTTGCACGAGTCCCACAGTGGGAATACCTAGAGATTCAAGCTTTTTCCCGATATGCAGAACGAGTTGTGGCGAAGGAATGTGTACTCCCGTCTCGAGTTCATCAAGCGCTTTAAGGGTCATGCCTAGCTTTGAAGCCATATCTTCTTTAGATATTTTTGCACTTTCGCGCAGAGCTTTGATCATCCACGCGAAACTAAGCGGTCCGTAGAGATTGTCGATTTTTTGTGAGTAAGATGGAGTTTTAGTTCGTCTCATAAATTATGCGCCCTCAATACATTGATGAAGTTCTTTTAAGTTTGATCCTGTTGAGTTTTGTAGCGGTCCAAAGTGATTGTAGGCCCAACCTGCATAGAAGTATGGAGTTACACAACGATCGGCCGGAGCTTTTAGTCCACTGCTCGTTTTGTTCGAGGGATGGGTGGCAGAGGCGTTTTTCGTGTAAGCTTGAATAGCAAATGTCTCTACCACTTTGTGTACTCCACAGAAAGCGTTGAAGCTTTGCTGTGAGCTTCCCAAGATCTTAATCAAGTCTGCGCGGTTTCCACTTTGAGAAACTTTACAGCTCGTTGATTGAGAGTTCATCGCGTTCCATGCTTTTAAACATGTTCGCACATTGCCTGCACTGTTAGGAGTGAACTGGTACATACCAATGTTCAAACGCGATACGAGTGGCTGAAGTTTATCTTCATAAAACTTAACTCCCGGTGGTTTCTCATAGTCTGCGGGAGCGTATCGGCCGGAGACAGAGCGAGAAGTTGCAGTATCTGAAGTATTCAGCGATTCAGAGTAACTAAGACAACTAAAAACTTTAGTCCATTTTTTCTGTAATTCAGCTTTTGCATTCACATCACCCAATTGAGCACGCTCACGCAATTCATTCATTTGCTGAGTAAATTTATTCATTTTTTCAATTGTTGCTGCTGATGGAACTTGCTTCAACGTTTTCTTCAACGAAGCTGGTGTAACTTCACATAAACGGTGACTCATCAACGATGATGGATCATATCCTTCATCGTTCACCGGAGCTCCATAAAGCGCTCCAATGCCACCAACACTTACTGGCGTTGGCTCGAGCATTGATGAAACGTGATGACCAATCTGATCCGCAAATTTATCCATGCTTGTTCCTGTTTTTTCCATCGTACACTGATCGACAGAATCTTCATTCACAAGTTCACGAGTTTTTAATAATTGATTGCTACCTTTGAAATCATCAACAGAAGCACCTACTGATTGTGAAACTTCTGCAACGACTGTTTGATCTACTGCTGGAGCTGCGTATTCACTTGAAGCACCTTCTCCTCCACCGCCGCCGCCGCAGGCCTGAAAAAGAACGAGTGTAGAAAACGCAAGTGTATTTATTAGGCGCGAGCGCCTTATAGAAGAAATATGCTTCATCCTGAAGCTCCTTAAAATTTTGAGTTTTTATTGGGCGACCAATTCCGTGGTATGTCCTGTATAAGTGCAGTGAGTATGCCAACCGCTCATAGGAGGAAACAGTTGAAATGATACTTCTTGCCGGTCGCAGAGTGATCCTGAATCCGTTACTTGGTTAGAAACGCACTCTTACATACTAGTTTAAAAGTCACTGAGCGTTTCATTTGGAGAACTTGATGAGAGTATTTTAATTTAACTCTTAATGAGGACAGCAAGTATTGAGGTCATTATTGTTGCAGTGGCAACTATAATTCCGCCAAGCTTCGTTATTAAATCAAATCGCAAACTTTTAATCTGTCCCTCTAAATCAGAACGCAGATCTTTAATTTGTCCTTCCAAATCAGAACGAAGATCTTTTATTTGTCCTTCCAAATCAGAACGAAGATCTTTAATCTGTCCTTCTAAACCAGAACGCAGATCTTTAACTTGTCCTTCTAACTCCGATCGAAGATTGCGATTATCGTTTTGCATATTGATTTGGAGATCTCGCAAGTCACTTTTGCTAATGAGTTGAAATTCTCTGAAATCAGATTTGGTAGCAAAATTATCGTTAATTAA
>CBIHOP010000442.1:0-2598 GCA_966211385.1 uncultured Bacteriovorax sp. | reverse complement strand
GGGAGATCCTTGAGTAAAGTTGAGAAGAAAATTCTAATTGATTCCGTATGGTTTATGAAGTCAGAGAAATCTATCATTTCACATGAGAGAATCGACGCAAAAAAAAAGCCACTCGTAAAAGTGGCTTCTTATTGATTAGGTACAGTCGAATTTTTCGTTAATAATTTTGAACGGATGTTTTCTATCCATTCTGTAGTGATCCTTACCAGCGTTCAGCACAGTAACACACTTTATTCTTAACTATCTTTCGCTTGCGACAAGATTCTTCAATATCTCTTCTTGTCTTTACTCCTTGCCTAGGTAGAGAGCATGGATGATGCCAAGGATGAAGCTGCTTTAAACGCCTGAAGGTGAGTTCATGCTCAAGTTTTCGACGAGGCAAAACTGTTCTCGATTGAGCACATCAAGTGTTTGCGAAGCTTCATAAAGGCTTATTTAAATCTTATGAAAAAATTTAGATTCATGAAGCACACTCTGCTTCATCTTCACATTTTAAGAGCTTGTTTGTTTTTCACACGATTACATTTTGTGAATTTTGAAATTTCGTTTTGTGAACGAAGTTGACGACCAAAAAAGGCCAGCATAAAAGTTTGCTCAAGAAACTTAACAACAGCAAGCACACACACTTGCTCACTTAATTAACAGGAGACTTTATGAAATCACTAATCGCAGCTGCTACTTTGATCCTTTCTGCATCAGCTTTCGCTGGCGCTCCAGCTCACGACTACCACCAAGTTCTTGGCGAAATTAAACTTAAGAACGCATGTGTAACTGAATCAGAAGTTCGCACAATCAACCCACAAACTGTTTGTACAGAACTTACTCCAGTTGTTGTTGGTGACAACGCTGAAGGTGGAATTTATACAGATTGGAGATGTACTTCTTGGGAAACAAAAGATCTTTCAGCTTCAAGAGCATTCGAAAGAAAAGTTTGTCTTCGTCACGCTCCAATCAACGAAGCATCTCACGGCGAGTGTCTAGAGTACGGAACTAAATCTGATTTCCTTCCAGATACAATCAAGATTTACAAAGTTTACACAAACGGAGAAGTTTCAAGAGAAGTTCGTGGAACTCACACTTTCCCAGCTTGTAACTAATTAGTTTCAACAAAAAATCGGCCGAGGGTAACCCCCTCGGCTTTTGACGTATAAAGTCCTTTATGAGTGATTATTGCTTCGAGAGTTTTAAAGAATTCTTCGAATACAATCTTAAAAAAAGTGTACGAGATGCCGAAGGACAAAAGGTCCTCACTCTCAACGATCTCGCCAAGAAACTTGGATATAATTCTCCAAGTCTTCTCTCAATGATTGCCAATGGCAAACGTCTTCCTTCCAGTGAAATTTTAGAATCTCTTTTTGATGAATGGAAAATTGAATCAAACCTTCGCGAACTTGTTCGCCTGCGCCTAGAAATTGAAAAAAAATCGCGCAAAAATCGTCCAACACTTGCTCTTCAAGAAAAGCTTGCCCGTCTGGATAAAAAATCAACTTTTAAAACAATCGATCTCGATACTTTCAATACAATCACCGAATGGCAGCATGTTGTTTTACAACAGCTCGTCACCGCACCAGATTTCAAAGAAGACTATCATCTTCTCTCGCAACGTTTACGCAAGAAAGTCTCTCCGGCGCAAGTCAAAAAGAGCATTGCGACGTTGATCAAAGCAGGACTCTTAAAGCGTAACGCCATCAGCGGTGAGCTTGAGCCACGCGGAGCAGAGTCGACAGCTGAAACAACTCACGATATACCGAGCGAGGCCATTCGCGAGCATCACAAAGCGATGATGACCAGAGCGATCGAAGCCATCGATGAACAAAGTGTTGATCAACGTCACATGAACTCTCTGACGTTAAGATTCAACGATGAGAAAAAGGCCGAAGCTAAAGATGCTATCTTAAATTTCGTCAGAGATTTTAATAATAGATTTTATGATGCTGATTCAAACAGCATTCATCAATTGAACGTACAGTTTTTTGAGCACACACAGAAAGTAGAACAGAACCCAATTATCCAGGAATTTGTCCAATGAGAAAACACATTGCACTTCTTTGCTTAGTTCTCTTGTGTCTACCCTTTCACGCTTTTGCCAGAGGCGGAGATGGCGGCGGAGTTATTGTTGGTAATGGCGCTGGTGTCGTTGAAGGAAACTTTCAGCATGCCTTCCAAAGTCTGGAGACTGTTCTTCCCGCGTGCTTGCAAAATGAATATTGTCAGTTAACTGAATCCGAAAAAGATACTCTTGCTACGATTTATGTTCTCGCTACGGTTAATAACGATAATCGTGATCGTTTTATCTTCCTTTCTGAAAAGCAAAATCCTGGCTTTTTTACAACGGGAGAAACAGAAGGGAATCGTATAGCGAAAACATTTCCTAGAGTAGGGTCACCAATCTATGTGAACACTGATCTTCTCTATAATGATGGACAGCCTGCGCTTAACTTTGCGGCCATTTCCTCGCTCATCATTCATGAACTCGGTCATCAAGCGGGAGTTGAAGATCATCAATATCTAGACGTCATTGGTGCCAAGGTTGCGGCGTTTATGGTGATGAAAACAAATACTTATGCATTAACTCCAGAAAATGAAAAAACGATTGTC
>CBIHOP010000441.1:0-2598 GCA_966211385.1 uncultured Bacteriovorax sp. | reverse complement strand
ATAGAGATCGTAATCTCTTATGGGTTTATGATCGATGAGAATTTCACCAGAATTTAAATCATAAAAATGCATCAACAACTGGGCAATGGTTGATTTTCCTCCGCCAGATGAACCGACAATAGCGACAGTTTCTTTTGCTTTAATGTCCAGATTAAGTTGATTGAGAATCAATGTTTCAGGTCTGGCCGGATAAGAAAAATCTGCTTCCTTAAATTCAATCGCTCCATGAGAAATAATTTTGAGAGGTTTATTGGTATTTTCCAAATGAACAGTGGATTTTTCCAGAAGTTCAAATATTCTGTGACCAGCACCGAAGGCCGACATAAAGTCTGTGTATAAACTTCCTAACAATCCGGCCGAAAAAGCAACTGTCATCACATAGAGAATGTAGGATGTGAGCGTACCAATACTCATTTCATCATGAATAACGAGTTTACCGCCAAACCACACGATAAAGACAATCGCCAAAAATCCCAATGTCGAAACGAGACCTGTAAAATTCGCTACAATCGAAATTCTTTTTTGCGATAGATTAAACGATGATTGCAATTGTTCATTGTATCGTTCAATCTCCCAGCTTTCCTGCGCGAATGCTTTTACAGTGCGAACACCGGAAAGACTCTCCTCCGCCACGGCTGAAGAGACGGCCAGTGCATCTTGAGTTGCTTTTGAAAGTACCTTCACTTTTTTACCAAAGTAAGCAACTAACAAAGCGATGGGAGGAATGATCACTAAGATGAATAAAGTAAGTTTGGTCGAAGTAATAAAAAGAAGAATTAATCCGCCTACTGTTTGAAAGAAATTTCGGATGAGCATAGAAATGTTCACGCTCAAAGCGTTTTGTAAAACCGCCGTATCCGACGAGAGTCTACCTAAGAGTTCACCGGTTTTTGAAAAATCAAAAAAAGGCATTTCCTGAGAAAGGATTTGAGAAAATAATTTTAGCCTCAATCGTTTAACCGTTTTTTCTCCGGCGAGCGTGAAGTAATAGAATCTCAAGCTTGAAGAAATGGCCTGGATAATAAAAACACCCATCGCAATGAGGGCCGCTTTGTTTAAGCCACTCATGTCTTTGGCCTTCATAGCATCATCAATAATAACTTTTATATATTGCGGATAAACCATGAGAGCAGCACTACTGATCAAAAGAAAAATCATTCCCTTAATCAGAATCGGCCACTCTTCCCGACTTAAATTGAGTAATCTGAAAAAGAGAGCTTTGTCTTTCAACTTAGGCATGTTTTATGTCTTTGGTAAGATGAGATAATTTAATTCGCCCGAGAATCAGCAAATGGGCCGCTTCAAGTTTTGCCGAAAGTTTGAGAAGAATCGCCTGCGCTGAACAACTGACAGGGCAACTTAATCCTGATTTTTTTATCGATGGAACATTCGAGCGTTCGTGAATAGCAAGATAGATATCTCTTAAACTGATATCCTTGGGATTTTTAAGCAGACTTACTCCACCCGCTTGTCCGCGCTTTGTTTCAACAAGACCTGCCTTGGATAATTTCGCCATGATTTTTCTAATAAAGGCGGGATTCGTATCCAGGCTTTTAGCAAGAGACTCTGAATTCAACTCTTCCTGATTTTTCACAGCAAGATTGATCATAATCTTTATGGTGGTATCGAAATGAGAATCGAGCATTAATGTAACTCCCTGAATTACATTAACCATATAATGTAATTTTTAAAATTACAATAGCTGTTCTTATTGATGGGTTTTTATTTTAGAGTCTATATATTGGAAAATGATCATCCCTAGAATCATCGCTCCAATAAAATTATAAAATTCTGGATGGCCTGATGCTAATCCCACTATCCCCGGACCAGGACAAATTCCAGTCCATCCCCATCCGATACCGAAAATCATCGCGCCGATTACCAATTTTGCATCAATAACAGTTTTAGACGGAACGTGAAATTTCGAATCCAGCAAAGGAGAATTTCTTTTTAGAATGAGACGGAAAGTCACTGCATGAATCGCAATGGCTCCAACCATTACTCCCATCAAACGCCAATCCCATGAACCTGTGACATCAAGAAATCCTCTTACAATATGGGGCTGAGTCATCCCACTCAATCCGAGTCCTAGAGCGAAAATAAAACCAACAATAAAAGCGACGGATCCTTTCATCCTTCACCTCGCAATAACTTAAAAACAAAAACCGAAACTACGCCAAAGAAAATGAAGACTAATGTTGAAACAATTGAACGCATAGATAAACGAGATATTCCGCAAACTCCATGGCCTGAAGTACATCCGTTTCCTAACAGAGTACCAAACCCCACTAAGAATCCTGCCAACAGATAGTCTCCCGTTTTTGCACTCGCCATGAAAGTAAAAGCTTCTGGATAAATGAATCGTAGAAACACTCCTCCGAAAACCAATCCTAAAATAAAAAGAATTCGCCAATCTTTATCAATTGTATTGCGATTAAGCATTCCCCCGACTATTCCGCTTATCCCCGTTACCCTTCCGTTAAAAAGAAGCATAATACTGACAGCTATTCCGATAATAATTCCGCCTAAGACTGAATTCATACATTCACCTCGTTTTACAATATTATAATTTTATAATATTATAATGACAATATGGTT
>CBIHOP010000440.1:0-2617 GCA_966211385.1 uncultured Bacteriovorax sp. | reverse complement strand
GAGCTTGGTGATTACGAGAAAAAAATCTACCTGACTGATAATCATTATTCAGTATCGCTTAAAAAAGTGCCGGAAACTTTTCCTTCACTTCCATTGCAATCAATTTCGCCTGAAGAATTAAAACTCACTCTTGAAGTGAATGATAAAGTTGTAGAATACAAAATTGAAGAACCAGCAACTCCCATAACTCTTGAAGAAAAGAATCTTCACGTCCTCGCCAATTGCGATGAGGGACAAAAGAGATTAGACGAGTTCAAAAAGAATATTCAGAAAGCGTTGATGAATATTAAAAAAGTTGCTCCTCATCTCTACCAAACATTCAAAAGCTTCACGCATACAATTGTGCCGGTGAATGAAAAAGGAATTGTTAGTTACTCGATGCTATCTCTGCCGGGTTATTCGAGCATTAACCTTTTTGATCGTGATTCACTTGATCTCATGGATGATCTGCTTCATGAGAATGGCCACCACTACCTCAACACATACTTGAACCACATGGATCTGATCAACGAAGATGATGATAAGATCTACTTTTCTCCATGGAGAAAGGCCCTAAGACCAATTCGTGGTATTTACCATGCTGTTTTTACTTTTTATTGGGCACTTGAACTTTATCTTTGCCTTAACAAAGCAGTGAATGACAAATTATTAACTTTTACTAAAGCGGAAAAAGTAAAAATCAAACAACGTTTCTTAGAAGAATACTTCATGCTTGATTACTGTCGTCCGGACCTAGTGCATGCTTTTAAAAATAAGCGTGTAACTAAAGAAGGCAATCAGCTTATCAATATGGTTCTTGAACGAGTTTCATTCTACAAAATGGAAGTAACACCTATCATGAACGAGTTGAAGGATTTGGATGCAGAAGCTTACAAAAAAGTCGTGGCCTTGAAAGAGGAACTAACTCAAACGAGAGCTCACTACAAGCTGGTTTAAGCGCGATTGCATGTCATTTGCAGGCATCATGTCGCCTTGTTTCGAGGCGACCTCTATTCCCTTGCTAAACGTCTCACGGGCCATTTGAACATTACCTAGAGCTTCATAAGCTTTTCCAAGCTGCAAGTAGGCCATTGAATATTTCGGATCGTGAGCAATGACTTTAGAAAGCTGCTCAACGGCCTTATCGAATTGGTTACGGTGAAAAGCAATATCACCTAGCCCATAAAGAGCAATGGCATCTTCTTCGTCGATTTCTAAAACTTGTAAAAACATTTTTTCTCGACGATTAATGTCGTCCTCTTTCTTCTGTTTTTCAGCTTCCATCGCTTTTTTGAGCTTAGCTTCTTCACCAAACATCGCAAAAGACTTTACCGTTGCGGTAGCCTTCTCAGCTTCCGCTTCTTCGATTTTACCAAGCTTCATGAGATAGAGAGATTTATTCGTATGGGCCATAACCGAAGATGAATTTGCGAGAAGCAATTTATCCATCCATTCAATGGCTTCATTGTAACGTTCTTCCCTTCCTAAGATTACACCTATACTTTCATAGGCATCAGCAAACGCAGGATCAAATGAGATCGCTTTTTGCATAAATTGCAAGGCCAATGAATTGTTGTTTTTTTGAAAATATTCAACGCCAATGTGATAAAGCTCAAGTGCCAGATCTTTAGGTTTTTGATTTTTATAAAAAGGAAGGTATTGGACTTTAGCTTGATAGGTTTTTCCATCAACCACTATATCCAGCGAGCGTGCTTCGACTCTATAGTCGCGGAATAAATTTGCAGTGAGAATATTGTTATTATGATAGAGAATATGACCGCCTTTGCGATCATCAATCATGAAATCTTTCTGTCCTAATTTTTCAGAAACCCCATTTTCCAAAATAAGATTCACCGGATAGTAAGCTGCGCCTCGATTGTTTTCAATTTTGGCAACGGTTTCTTGCCCAAGAAAACAGCCCTTCTTATATGAAATTCCTACTTCGTTCAAAAAAGTATCATTCACAAACATTGTGCTATCGATATCTTTTCCCCAGAGAGGATATCCATTGAGTTGTCTGATTATTTCTAATTCTTCAACATCAGCTAACTGTACATCTGGCGACTTGGCATTCAACAGTGCAGATTCGACACCGAAGAAATTAAGTGAAAAAAGTTTCTCCCTTTTTTCACTAAGACTCGGATTGAGAAGCAACCATAGCTCAGTAGTCTGAAGTGACAGTTCCACGTCATCCATTATGATAAATTTATTAAAATCTTCGAGAATGGAATCTGTTAAAATTTTTTGGCACAAAATATAGAGAGACTCTTCTGTACGAGCGATAAAAAAGAAAGATTGAATTTTCCCTACGCGATTAAGTCTTGTAGTGAGTTGGGCATTCCCCACTTCTAGGGAGAGGAGATCATTGGTCACTTGCCCTTGAAAAAAGTTTTCACGATCAGCACCAGTGACTTTAATGAGATCCCAATCAACAAGTTGGTATTGAGTAAGACTAAATCGAAGTGAGTTCAGTTCCATTAGACAGAGAAAGATTCACCACACCCGCAAGTATTGGTGGCGTTTGGATTGCTGAAAACAAATCCCTTTCCATTGAGTCCATCTTTAAAATCTAATTCAACACCTTTAAGGTAAATTGATGATTTGGGATCAATGAAGATTTTGATATCGCCGAAATCTA
>CBIHOP010000439.1:0-2633 GCA_966211385.1 uncultured Bacteriovorax sp. | reverse complement strand
TTTGCAAATTCTACGATTAGCGGAACAATCTTTGTTAAATGACCCGGTTCACATGCGAGAATTGGGCCTAGTTACGATGCCAACCAACATAAAAAAATTAGCAAAAGCCAAAGAGTTATTACTTAATACTCGAAAAAAAATTGCGGCCTTGCTAGAGGATGGCGAAGCCACGGAAGTTTACACACTCGCTTTTCAGTTATTTCCGGTAACAAAGGGGGACGGTCATGAATAAACTCAAGCTTGTTTTAGTCAGTTTGCTTTCCTTAACGTCCATCATCAGCCATGCAGGTGGAGACCTCATCAATAATGGTGGTGGCATTGCCGAAAAGAACATTCTTTACGCTTATTTTAATCTCGATAAGTTTATG
This sequence comes from uncultured Bacteriovorax sp., assembly GCA_966211385.1. GTDB lineage: Bacteria > Bdellovibrionota > Bacteriovoracia > Bacteriovoracales > Bacteriovoracaceae > Bacteriovorax. Next base: position 2,265 of record CBIHOP010000439.1, on the reverse strand, counting down.
CTGATTTGTCTTCGTTCTGAAGTGTGCAAATTAAATGATGATCAGAAAATGCTCCTGCAAAAAATCTCGGACTCCTTTCCTCAAGAAAGAGAATCGGGTACGCAAATTCAAATGCAGTCAGAAAAAAAATCTCCTGGCGCTTTCATGATCGATGGATCTATTCGAGTTGCCAAAACGGGAAGCGCAATCGGCAGTCCTATCGTTATCAATGTCGACCAATTGTATACATTAAATGAGTCGGGGCAGTACGATGCCGTTACGATTCCGGAAGCAGTGGCCATTTTGATTCATGAACTCGGTCATCACCAAGGAAGTTATTCTCACGAAACTCTTGATCTATTAGGAGTTAAGGTTTCTCTCGTTGTTCAAAAGAAATTCGCCTCAACTCCTATGCTACCGTGGAGTCAGGAGGTTTCAGCTGAGGTTTTTAATCCACCGATGAATACGGCCTTTCCGCTTTTGTTGTTGAATATTGGAGATGAGGTTGTCGACATTAGTGAGCTCTATCGACAGACAGTCAGATGTCACTACATCAGTCTTCCTGTTCCAATTTTCGATGTTCCAGACCTGCCTTTGCTAAGTAATACCCCGTTAGGGTCAATTCTTTCGAATTTGCATTGGGCAAAAATGACAGAAGGCGAAAGCAGTCTCAGGGTTAAAATTCAGGGAAACATTTCCAATAAGTGCAGCTACAGAAGCAATATTCAAATTCGTAACAATAGTTACCAGATGGCGCTGAGCTTTAAGATTAGAAAACTTCATGACAAATGGAAATATGATCCTTCATCATTGGAGATGAAGCAGTACAATGATGGTTGGTGGAAAATTATTAGGTTAGACCCTTAATAAAAAAAGGCCCACGTGTTATTCCGGTCCGTGGGCCCAGGGATCATCCAATAAAATCGTGATTATTAGTAATGTCGGGACATGTATCCCCAGACTTGAACTTGAGCTTTCGTAAGTCGTAGATCGCTTCTTCCGATAACTTGAATATCAGAAATACAACGAGTACGTCCTCTTAAGTCAACCCAGCGGCTCTCAGAACCGCGCGAAAAGTGGTTTCGAATATCAAGCGTTTGGTGTTCTCCGTTGGCAAACGTGACTCGAAAGTATTGTAAGTGAGCAGAACCAGATACAACCCTCACTTTTAGCTGAGTGGCTTCGGCATCCATTCGCTGACATGAGTGGACTGTAATATGGTCTGAATCGCCCAGATAATTCAGGGTCGTTGATCCGAGTAAAGCGACATATCGATAAGTTGAGTCGATATTTGCATTGTTCTCGACGACTTCTTGTGCCTGAGCTGACCATCCAGCGAAAAATAATAATAAGCTTGCGAGTAATTTCATTTCTTCCCCCTTGAGAGTTATGTTTTTGCTTGAAGTCCTGATAAGCACACTCGATGCCAATTCGTTTCAGAAAAAAATGTCACTGATTCTTAAAAATTCTGGAAACAAAAACATGTTTAGCATATGTTTTTGGATGAACTTGGCAATGTTGCTTGCGTGCGATGGAAAATGTTTGTTGGGTTTCAGTCAGCAGTTATCTGAGACAAACATTTCAACCTGTTTCTCAACCCCACTCCGGGGGCAAATTGACATCAGCTCTTTAGGAAGGTTGCTCGGGGAGGGTAAAATGTTCACGGTCTGGTTTTTTTGCCATCCTAATTCAATCAGATAAAAGAGAGTTTGGTTTGAAGATTCCTCGTCTTTCCAATTTTTCGCTGGGGCCATCCAAATCATAGAAAATGGCGACACACGTATGAAAGCAGACATGATTCGTTGCATTATTTGTCTTTGCAAGGCCATCGAGTTCCGAGCTGCAAAATCTTCATATCTTAAGCTAATCCGATTTAAGGGTCTCGCATCGATCAATTTTAGAAAGTCTTTTAGAGTCGCGGGCTCTTGAGTATATCCCTTTAATTATTCCGAAAATTCTTTTTGACACACTTCTTCACTTTAGGCATATTTCGGCACTCGTGACTTCTTTTCTTACAAAAAACCTCCCCGGTTTTTCAGGCCGTCTGGGCCATTGGGGATGAGTTTTCGATGGGGAAATTAAGAACCGGATTAACAAAAACACACGCTTCAAAAAGAGTGAGTACTATGCAAAGTCAGAAGATCAGAATCCGATTGAAGGCGTTTGATCACAAGTTATTGGATCAATCGACCAAAGAAATCGTCGAGACAGCTCGACGTACAGGGGCTCGTGTAGCGGGACCAATCCCACTTCCTACACGAATTAACAGATTCACAGTTTTGCGTT
>CBIHOP010000438.1:0-2668 GCA_966211385.1 uncultured Bacteriovorax sp. | reverse complement strand
CAGCTGATGGGACAGTCTGCGAACCAACAAAGATTCATACATGGTTGTTTGAATCTTAAATTTTAAGGAGGAAGGCATGATTCTAGGAGATTAGTATGGGATTAAGAATTAACACAAACGTTCAATCAATGAGAGCTCAAACTGCAATGTCAAAAGTGGAAACGCAAAAGTCGGATTCACTAGCGAAGATGTCGTCGGGTTAAAGAATTAATAAGGCTGGAGATGATGCTGCTGGTTTAGCGATCTCGGAAAAGTTAAAAGCTAACATCCGTGGTACTGCTCAAGCAACAAGAAACGCTGGTGACGGTATTTCGATGATTCAAACAGCTGAAGGTGGATTGAATGAAGTTTCGAACGTTCTTATCAGATTGAGAGAACTTTCGGTACAAGCTGCTTCTGATACGATTGGTGACCAAGAAAGAAAGTTTGCTGATCTTGAATTCCAAAACCTTACTCAAGAGGTAGAAAGAATTGCAACATCAACTCAGTTCAACGGTAAATACCTATTGAGCGGAGAAGGCGACCAACTTGATTTCCAAATTGGTATTATGAACGACGAGAAAAATGACCGTCTTTCATATAGACCACAAGATTCTACAGCGAGAGCTGCTGATCTTGGTATTGCAGGACTAAGTGTAGTTTCTAAAGGAGACGCACAAGGAAACCTGGAGAAGATTGACTCAGCTATTAACTCAGTAAACGGTAACAGAGCTTCACTTGGTGCTCTACAGAACAGATTGCAGTCGACGATTTCAAATCTTGAAACAAGAAATGAAAACTTATCAGCTGCGACCTCGAGAATTAGAGATACTGATATTGCTGCTGAATCAGCTGAGCTAGCGAAAGCAAATATTCTTTCTGCAGCTTCTTCATCGGTACTTGCACAAGCGAACAATGCGTCTTCAACAGCATTAAAGCTTATTGGTTAATTGAACGTTTTAAAACATTCTTAAATTTAGGCCTTGGGGAAACCCGGGGCTTTTTTTTGTTTAAAATTAATATCCGACCAATTTAATCCATTTATTTGATCATTCAACTCGCTGAATTTAATACTAGAAAATTGATTACCCGATAAAATTGCTTAAGTTTTTACCCGACTAATTCGATATGTTTTTCGTCTGAGTAAATTGGTCAGACATTAACAAAAAGAGGCGGGGGCCTTTTTATTTAAGGAGTATATCATGGGTTTAAGAATTGCGACGAACATTGCTTCCCAGAGTGTTCAAAAGAACTTGAAAGAGGTGTCTGAAGCCGGAACAGCATCACTTGAAAAATTATCTTCTGGTAAAAGAATTAGACATGCTTCTGACGATGCAGCCGGGTTGGCGATCTCTACAAACCTTGAAGCGCAAACAAAAGGTTTAAGACAGGCCACTAGAAACGCTAATGACGGTATCTCGCTTGTTCAAACAGCAGAAGGTGGACTTAACGAAACATCAAACATCCTCGTTCGTTTACGTGAATTAACGATCCAGGCAGCCTCAGATACTGTTGGTGAAATGGAGAGAGGATTTCTCGATAAAGAATTTCAAGAATTAACAAAAGAAGTTGATCGCATTTCTGAATCAACTGTTTTTAACGGTACTCAGTTATTAAATGGTCAAGGTAAGGGCGAAATGGATTTCCAGGTAGGAGCGTTTGCCGGTGAACAAAACCGCATTACGTTTGACTCTGGAGAATCAGATTCATCTGCCTCTTCGATCGGTATCTCAGGAACATCAATTGCTGAGAAAGGTGCGGCCCTTGATTCAATCGCTACAATTGATAAAGCGATCGAAAAAGTTTCAGGACAAAGAGCAAACCTTGGTTCTATCCAGTCTAGACTTCAGTCGACTGTAAAGAACCTTGAAACTCAAACTATCAATCAGGATGCTGCAAGATCTGTTATTCAAGATGTGGACGTTGCTGAAGCATCTGCTTCTCTTGCCTCAAACACTGTGGTGAAGAATGCAGCGGTCTCTACACTTGCTCAATCGAATCAGATCCCAATGACAGCACTTCGTTTGATTGGTTAGTTTCTTTTTAAGTAGAGTGTAGATAGAGGAAACTCTCTACACTCACTTTTTAGAACTAATTAATGACTCTGAATTGAGTGATTATGAATTAAAAAATTAAGTAATTCTCCAAGGGAAGATGTATTAGCAATGGTGCGCTTCCTTTTACTTAAGCCCGAGCCCTCTCAACTTCCCCGCAATATAGGTTGAGAGGGTTTTTTAAGGATTTTAGTCAACTTTTTTAAGCCTTAACTTGCTGGTTTCACAGCACTTCACAACTTTTTTTAGTCCGAGCAAAACAATTTGCTTAAGTATTTTCCCGAACGTTTCGATAGGTTGTTTGACTGACAAAAGCAGTCACTTAACAAACTAGAGGCTGGGGAGCTTCTAAAAAAACAGGAGTATTTATGGGTTTAAGAATTGCAACTAACATCGCTTCACAATCAGTTCAAAAGAACTTGAAAGAAGTTTCAACTGCAGGAAACGCGCAGCTTGAAAAACTATCTTCAGGTAAAAGAATCACGAAAGCATCTGACGATGCTGCGGGATTAGCGATCGCGACTAACTTAGAAGCTCAGACTAAAGGTCTAAGACAAGCTTCAAGAAACGCGAACGATGGTGTGTCTCTTGTTCAAACTGCTGAAGGTGGATTGAATGAAACATCAAACATCCTA
>CBIHOP010000437.1:0-2678 GCA_966211385.1 uncultured Bacteriovorax sp. | reverse complement strand
GTCCCAACTTTTCTCAGCATTGTTCCAATGAACAACACATCCAAGATGTGTACAAATGGCCGAACAAACTTGAAGTTGATTGAGTTCATCTCGATGAACTGCGAGTTTGTGTCCATCATGTTCTAAGACTTGTCCGTCACCTTGGCGGACATCTGCAAATAACGTTGGATTTGATTTGGTGTAGTCTTTTAGGTATTGAAAAAAAACATTCACGTTTTCTTTAATAAATTTCGGGGCAGCTTTAACAGGTGTGAATCGGCCTGAATCATAAACTTCTGCGTATTCGTTTTTTTGGCCAGTAATCAAATCACTAATAATTTTTCCGGCCACTGTTCCATAAACGAGTCCGTGAGTTGCAAAACCTGTAGCAACATATGTTTGTGAACCGTGAGTTTTAGGACCAATGTAAGGACGCTCATCCGCCGGTCTGTAATGCTGACCTCCCCAGCGGAAATCGACAGTTTTTACATCAAATGTATCACGCGCGATTTTTTCAAGTTCTCTCATTCGAGCTTCGCTGTCTCCTTGCCCTACCTTGTGGGGCTGGCCGACGACAATAATATATTTATCGCCTTCACGCTCATAAACGCGAATCGATGTAATATCGTTTTGATCAAAGTAGCCGAAGTAAATTCCAGGCTTCAAGGATGTTTCGCCTACTTTGCAGGCAATTCCATATTCGCGGTATGGGCCTAGTGTCGTATGATAAGTCATGAGTCCTAATGGAGTGTGAGTTGCTTGAATGACATAACTTGCAGTCACCACTCCTGAGTCTGTATGTAAAAGTGAATGATCTTTTTTATCTTCAATTTTATTCACTCGAGTTTTTTCAAAAATCAAACAATCTTGACAGGAAATTGCTGATGCCAAACCTTGAGCATATCGAAGCGGATTGAATTGTGCCTGTTCTGCCATCTTCATTCCGACACGTCCTTGAAAGGGTGTGTTTGTAAATTTAGCGGAAGATACTTTTAAGCCTAGCTTTTGGGCGTTTTCTAAACATTGCTGGATCGTTTTGTCTTTTTCTTCGACAGTCGAAAAATATGTCCATGGAACGCGCATAAAATCACAATCAATATTCAACTTCTCAACATTTTTTTCTATGAAGTTAATCGCATCATCACGAGACGAAATAATTTTCGAAATGATTGCATCACCATGCTTTTCATACGCTGTCGTTAATAATTGCCCGTAAGCCGAATAGAGATTTCCTGTACTGTGGCCGGTATTAAGTTCTCCAACTTTGCCTGATTCTAAAACCGCAACGCTTAGGCCCTGACTCGATAATAACTGAGCACAAGTAAGCCCGGTCACTCCTGCCCCAATGATCGCCACATCGACTTTTATATCTGATGATAAAGTTGCAGTTTCTGTCAGTATTGAATACTTGTTCCATACAGAGTTTTGAATCATGGCATCCTCTTTTCTTAATGACTGTTATTTCTTCTTTTTACGGCATGAGCCTTTAGCTCCTGGTTTCGTTCCAGGTACGCGCTCATATCCGGGCCAACATTTAAGTGCTTTTTTTCTTCTCGCAACCATAGAACCTCCAATGAATTGACTGCAAGGCCAACGCCCGATGCTTTAAGCTAATCTTGACAATAATCTGACAGTAAATCCTTCACGAGAATCTTCTCTTTTTTCGCGTGAAGCTGTACAAAGTCGTCATTGAAAAAAACTTAACCTTCAGGAGTACCCATGAAAAAATTGTTTATGATTATTGCTTTAGTCGCTTCACAATCATCTTTTGCTGCGATCATCGATTCTCAATTGGATGCTCGCCATGCAGCTGTTGTTGAAACAGCAATCACAGAATCTTGTGGATACTTTCGCGACCTCACTCTGCTTCAAGTCGAATCAGAAGCTATTCGCGTAGACAATGGAATCACTGATTATAACTACAATCTTGTTCTTTCTGGATTTAGAAGACTGGATCAAAACATCTTCGACAAATATATCGTAACTGTTGAATCTAGCTATACTGATATGTACGACCACGGTTCTAGAAACTGGGGAGTTTATACGGCTAAAGTTTTAAAGTGCGAAATGGAATAATGATAAGGGGCTGCTTCGAGCGGCCCTTTATTTTTGTGAATTGAAAAAGTCCCACATCATATCATTCGCAGAAATTGCATTTGAAGGTTTTTCACCGCGTGGTTTATGTCCTCCAGGCCATGAGTGACCTCCGGTTTCTGTCACACATAATTTTACTGAGACGTTATTCTTGCATCCCTTATACTCGTCACAATATGCACCAGCTTTTTCTAAAACTCGTGTGGGAGTTGGATTGCAACTATTCAATTGAACCCATTTAGAAATTGAATTGGGAACAGAATTGAAATCGGTGATCGCCGACTTATCTTCATTTGCACCTTTTCCAATACCACCATTGAAAAGAACATGATCATCATTTAGAGCGTGTATGTGCAGGAGAGAAATTGGCCGTTTTGGTTTACAATCTTGAGTATTGTCTGTGCCAGCGACCGGTGCCATTGCTGTGAAGACATCACTCATCTCACACGCCAATCGATAGGTCATCATCCCGCCATTAGACATTCCTGTGGCGTAAATTCTTTTTTCATCAATCATTAATTGTGATTTTGTTTTTTGAATCAATTCGCGAATAAATCCTACATCATCAATCTTTTCATCTCTTGCGTACCCACAACATTTCCCTG
>CBIHOP010000436.1:0-2680 GCA_966211385.1 uncultured Bacteriovorax sp. | reverse complement strand
ATGAGATTTTGATAGATGGTTTTCGTTGAAGCAGAAACTTCATGAATAACGCCTGTTAAATCCTTTCCTTTGTTAACACAAAAATAGCGATCAATATTGTTATCAAATCGCTTAATGTATAAATCAACTGATTTCATTTCTCGAATGAGTGACCAATCCATTTCTTCTCTTTTTACTGTAAAGAATTGTCGTTCGTTGAATTGTTTATAAAGCGTTTTGATTTTCGAGAAATCTTCATTGCTTAATTCAGAGAAGTGAGTTTTTTCAAATCCCGGAAAACTATTTTGTGGAAAAAATGAGTTTCCAGTCTCAAAAAAGCCGCCTGCTCTATGAAAAGAAAACTTTTCGTAAATATTTTCAAGATCACTCCATAGAATAAATAGAGCGCACTTTTCACTATGCTCTTCAATGGCAAAATTCATCAAATTTCTAAAAAGATTTTTACCACGATGCAATTTGTGAGTAGCAATTCCCCCAATGAATGCAACATTCATAGTTGATTCATTTTTAGTGAGCACTCGAGGACAAACTGCTAAGTGAGCGGCCAGTGTTCCAGTGGAAGCTTCAATATACAAATAACAATTTTCGAAATTAAAAGGATTCATGAGAGGAGCAAAATCGATTTCATAATCTTGCTTAGGACTATATCCAAATTCTTCTTCTATAAGAGCGATCACTTGCTCAAAATATTCTGGATTCTTCGAGAGAGTCGTTAAAACGTAAGCGGAGTCATTCATATGTCTATTTTAACGACAATCATTTGGCTTTCGCCTAAATTTCTTCCACTTTTTTAACTGGAGTGATTTGCTCCATTACACCTTTTTCAATATTTTCTTATGGTTACGTCTTAAAAAATGTCTAAAAAATAGTCATTTTTTTCTAAAGTTATTTTTAGGGCCGACGATCAGTTAAGCATGAAGCCGTGAGGTAACACTCACAGAGAAACATGATGTTTCTCAAGCCAGAAATCAAGGAGGATGTATGGGACTTCGTATTAACACAAACGTTGCGTCGTTAAACGCACAAAGGAACTTAGGTTCAACGAGAATCTCGATGAACAAGTCACTGGAGAAACTTTCTTCAGGTCAAAGAATCAACAGAGCTGGTGACGATGCTGCTGGTCTCGCAATCTCAGAAAACTTAAAAGCTCAAATTAAAGGTCTAGGCCAAGCTGAAAGAAATGCTGAAGACGGTATTTCATTAGTTCAGATCGCTGAAGGTGCTCTTGGTGAAGTTTCAAACATCCTAATCAGATTAAGAGAACTATCAGTACAAGCAGCTTCTGATACTATCGGTGCTACAGAAAGAAAATTCCTTAACGTTGAATTCGAACAATTAACTTCTGAAGTTGATCGTATCGCAAACTCAACTGAATTTAACCGCGTTCCACTTCTAAACGGTACTGGTGCTGTATTTGATATTCAAATCGGTACAAGAAACGATCCTATCTCTGACCGTTTAACATTCGATGCTTCTTCTGCTGACGTAAACGTAGCTGCTCTAGGATTAAACCTAGCTTCAGTTTCAGATAAAATCTCAGCTCAGAACTCTCTTACTTCGATTGACCAGGCGATCATCTCTGTTTCAGGGATTAGAGCAGACTTCGGTGCTCTTCAAAACCGTCTTCAATCAACAGTAAACAACATTCAAGTGTCGATTGAAAACCTTGCTGCTGCAAACTCTCGTGTTAGAGATACAGATGTAGCTGCAGAGACAGCGGAATTAACAAAACAGAACATCTTGATGACTGCTGGTACATCAGTTTTAGCGCAAGCGAACTCTAGTACAAACAATGCATTGAGCTTAATTCAAGCTGCTTCTCAGAGGTAATAACCTCTGAGCTTCAAGCACGCCTGCAAGTGTGAGTTGATGCAAAACAGTTGAAAGTGAAATTAACCTTTGAGTAGTTTTTAAGGTTGGATTTTTTGATAGTGGTTACTAAGTAAACTAATAAACAAATAATAATTTTTTTCGAACAAGATGTTCGAAGTATTAAACAGGAGGTTTAGCGTGAAAGGAGATTAACAATGGGTTTAAGAATAAATACAAACGTGCCTTCGTTATCAGCTCAAAGATCTTTAGGGATCAACACTAGAAACTTGAATGACAATTTAAGAAAGTTGTCTTCAGGTGAAAGGATTACACGCTCAGGTGACGATGCAGCAGGTTTAGCCATCAGTGAAAACTTGAAGGCACAGATAAGAGGAATGAGACAGGCCAAAAGAAATGCTGGCGACGCTATCTCAATGTTACAAACGGCAGAAGGTGGAATGAATGAAATCTCAAACATCATCATTAGACTTAGAGAACTTTCAGTCCAAGCCGCTTCAGATACAGTGGGAACTACAGAGAGAGGATTCTCAGACATTGAATTCCAAAATCTCAAAGAAGAGATCGACAGAATTGCAAAGTCTACTGAATTTAACGGAATCAAACTTCTCGATGGCACAGGCGGAAAACTCGAATTCCAAGTTGGTATTAAAAATGATCCTGTCCTCGATAGACTTCACTACGATGGAGCAGGAGCGGACGCATCCCTTCAGGCACTTGGTTTGGCCGTTGATGGGGTGTCTACGAAAGAAGGAGCTCAAGCTGCGCTCAAAAAACTTGATGATGCCCTCGTGCACATCAACGGTGTTAGAGCAAACTTCGGTGCCCTTCAGACCAGATTGCAATCAAC
>CBIHOP010000435.1:0-2684 GCA_966211385.1 uncultured Bacteriovorax sp. | reverse complement strand
TCACCGAATTGTAAAACTTGATGCTGATGTCACGCTCGATGTGATGACAGATTCCATTCTAAAAATTGTTGATCAGCTCATTAGCAAAGGACGTTCATCAACTCAGGATGAATTAGAATCGTGACCGAAGCGGAACTCAACACTCTTCTTTATAAAAAAGCATTGAGTGATAAACTCGCTCAAGTCTATATGGTGTCTGCTAGTGATAGCGCTCATGCCGTTGCCTGGGCACAAGATTTAAAAAATCAATTTACAACGCTTGAAGACCACCCAGATGTTTATTGGGTGGAGAGATCGACTACAGAAAACGATTACAAAGTTGATTCGGCCTCTATAAAAGGCATGTTGAAGTTTATTAACTTCAAGGCGATTGAACTTAAAAAACGGCTGATCTTTTTTACAGATGCTCACAAAATGTCCGACATTGTCGCCAATAAACTTCTCAAAGTTTTGGAAGAAATGCCGGAATCCATCGCTCTTTTTTTGCTTGTTCCGGATGGAGAAAATTTATTAGCAACCGTTGAAAGCCGGGCCATTAAACTAAGATTGCCTAAAAAACAGTCTGACTCCCACAATGAGATTGTAGACTATTCATCTGTTTTTGAACTCATCAACGAATTAAAGTTAAACGAAGACGCTCATCAGGCAGAAAAAAAATTTATTGAACAGACCACGGCGCGCTTTTTGGGAAGAGCTCCAACCTATGCTGAATGTGCCGACAGGCTTTTGAATTTAAAACATTATAGTGAGAGTGCTGAATATAATAACGCAAAGGCCTCGCGCCTTAGTCTGTTATTTTCAGAATAAGTTTCGTTTTGACATACTGCCATGAGCAGTGACAAATCACATTAATCACGTAGAATTAAGTCTCTAAAAGAATAAAAAAGAATTGGATACTAATATATGCACCCGACAGCGACACCAGAGTCTGAATCAACAGCAGACGACTTAGATAAAATGAACGATACGCCTCTCATCATTGAAGATGAAAATCCAAATGACATTGAAAGCGATTCAGAACACACGGCCAGAGATCATGATGAAGTGACGGCCGATGCAGATGAAAAAGAAAACTCGCGTTTTAAAGAAGGCGAAATTCTCACGATGATTCGCGTTCGTTTTCCAGGCAATGCACGCTCGTTTCCCTTTTTGATTGGTAAAAGAAAATTTGCCTACGGACAAAAAGTTCTCGCGATGTCTGATCGTGGGATGACTGTTGGTTATATTAATTCCTTTCCTTACGAAATTCCTTTCAACAAACAAATGCTTCCTATTCGCTCAATTGCGAAAGTTGCATCGGCCGAAGATATTCGCGCTCAAGTTGAATTTCGCGATTCAGAAAAAAAAGCAGAAGTCATTTGCTTGAATCTTATCGAAAAATACAAACTGGATATGGTTCTCACTCATGTTGAGTTCACCCAGTTTGGAAAAAAAGCGGTGTTCTATTTCAATGCTCCGGCACGCGTAGACTTCCGTGATCTTGTAAAAGATCTCGTCTATGAACTTAAAATGCGCATTGAACTTCGTCAGATTTCTGTTCGCGATCGTGCTGCCGCTATCGGCGCCATCGGTGCTTGCGGACTGCAGACGTGTTGCTCTTCTTTCTTAAAAAATTACGGCAACGTTTCGATTAAAATGGCGAAGAATCAAAACCTCGCCCTCATTCCGACAAAACTAAATGGAGTTTGCGGTCAGATCAAATGTTGTATTAAATACGAAGACGATGTTTACACTGATAAAAGAAAAAATCTTCCGCGCGAAGGTTCATTTATTAAAGTTGCAAACGGCGATCGCGGAAAAGTGACAAAACTTCACATTCTCGTAGAGCAATTTGAAATGCTCACAGACACAGGAATCAGACGTACATATTCAGTGAATCAGTTTAATGGAAAAGATTCAGAGCTTGGTTCTGATTACAGTTTCCCGGAAAGTTTCGAACACATTACAAATGAAACATCGACAGTTATCGGTCTTTCTCTCGAAGAAAAACTCGCTGCCGATAAATTCATGGAACATAATGTGGTTCAAACGTACGAGCGAAACCTCGAAGGTGCTGATCTTCAGAAAGCTCGCAACAATGATGATTTTGAAGAATTTGTTGATGATGAAAATTCAGAAGTCATCGTCGCACCAGTGCTTGAATCAAAACCAGTTCAACAACAAAACCAGCAACCGCGTCAGCAAGGCCCTCGTCCTCATCACAATAATCAGAATCAAAATCGTCAGCAACAAGGGCAAGGACAAAACGCTCAAGGTGGCGGCGGTGGTGGTGGCGGACAAAATCGCAATCGCAACAGAAACCGCAATCGCAATCGTGGACCACGTCCTGATGGCAATAAAGGCGGCGGCGGAACTCCTCCGAAGGCCTAATGGTTTGGCACCCGAACTAATCTAAATAAAAAAAGATCTCATGTAATTTTATTCACCTGTCGATATAAAATTAAGACAAAGTGGAGATGAAAAAACATGAAGGTCCTTTTATTTGGGTTTCTGCTCTTTTCTCAATGTGCGTTTGCTGATCACGATCTTTACAGGCTAGCTATCAAAGACACGAATGCTAAATTCTCCATTCCATCAAGCAGCCTCTATTCGACCCATCTTAAATATTTTAAAAACTCAGAGAATGATCCTGAATACGACCTCATGATCAAAAAAATTTCTGAGACAATGTATTTTGCATTTTT
>CBIHOP010000434.1:0-2691 GCA_966211385.1 uncultured Bacteriovorax sp. | reverse complement strand
TTGCAACGTTCAGTTAACATCATATCAAGCGTTTTACACAGCAACTGAAATAAAAAGACAGGCGAATGCGCCGACAATGACTGTTGCTTCTACAGATAAGCCAGCGCAGACAAAACTTTTCGCTGGTCCATGCCCGGCTGCAGGTGGTGGCACGGCAGCTGGAATAACGGCCGCAGTTCAAAGCGCATGTGCATCTTCAACTTTATTGAAACAAATGCAATCCCCGGCCGGTCCACCAGTAACTGGGAGTTACTTAAACAATATTTTATTTCCACAACCAAAGATCGTTTATTCAGAATTCCAATCAAAAGAAAATTCTTCATTTGATAAATTGTTAGATGTCTTCTTCCCGCGCGCTCAAGCTGGTTGGATGCCAATGTTTGGATTAGCAGGTGGGGCTTTGGCCTCTTACTTTCTCATTAGTGGTCCACTAGGAATTCAAATCGATTCGATGATGTATGTAGCTCGTAACCGCGCTATCGTTTTTGCTGGACTTGCTGGTCTCTCTTTCATGGCAGCTAAATCATCTGATAATCAAATCAAAAAACTTGAAGGCAACATTGCTAAGATCGATGCCATCTTAAAAGAGATGCTTGATTACGCTAAAGGTGTAACGACAGCGAATACAAAACCTCAGCAAGTTCAGATTCAAGCAGTTGATCCTAGTAAAGGGATTAATCAACTCTATACAAATGATCAAAAAGCAAAATCACCATGTCTTACAAGTTCAGGAACTGATAATTGTACTTCAGTAGAAGAATCAATTACGAAGTCTGCCGGATTCGGTTCACTTCCGCCTTCAATGCAAGCTCTTGCTCGTGAGACAGCAGGATTAGGCGATAGCTTGAGTGGAAAAAATGGAATTTCGGGAGCAGCTCTTGGTAAAGCAGAATCATTAGGAGCAAAACGCGGAGCTGTTAATGGTCTTCTTAAGAAAACTCAAACGAAATTCAATAATGCTAGTAAAGGTAAAAAAACTGACTTCGATAAAGAAGCAGGAAAATTCTTAGGTGGCATGGCCGCAACAGTAAAACGTTCTATGCAAAAAAACGGAATCTCGCCTGGTGGAATGCTTGCTTCACTTGGCGGTCATCCTATGGATGCATCAGGTTTAGGAAAACCGCTTGAAGATGAAAAACTAACTAAAGGTGAAGCTCCTGTTGCAGGTTCAATTGGTTCAGACGGAATTGCTCCAGAGAAAAAAGAAGACGGCGAAAATCTTAATTTAGATTTTGCTGCTGCTCCTGAATTAGCTGAAGGGGCCGGAGCAGAGGGTGCTGCAGCTGCGGCTGAGTACGATGTTTCAACAAATGAGATCCACGGTGAAAATGGTCCATCGATATTTGAAGTTATCAGTAGTCGTTACTTGAAATCTGGTTACTCAAAATTACTCGAGGAAGAACAACCCGTTAAAAAATAAATTTTCGCTCGCAAATATAGAGGCACGTATGTTGAAGCACATTTACAAAACTTTTCTCATCGCCATTCTGAGTTGTTCGTTGATGACTCTTGAAATAAGTCATCAGGGAATTCATTTCTCGAATGTTCAAGCGGAGACGCTGAAAACTGATGGTGTCGGTGGTGATAGTAATCTCATGGCGACTTTAACCATGACGGCCATCGGAGTTCTTACACAACGTTTATATAAATGTAAGCTTACCACAGACATGATGGTCGCTGCAGCAGGTGGAGCTGCATTTATCGGGGGAGAAATTCTTGCTTACATGAAATTGAAGAAAGTCATGAAAGACATGGAGACGGAAATCCAGAGAAATAAGGATGGTAAGCTCGAACAAAAACAAATTGAATCGCTTCAGCAACTTCGAAAGTCTTATGAAGAAGCAAAAAAAACTGCAAACACTAAAAAGACTCTTCAACAAGCAGCGGCCGTAGCTTTTGCCGCCGCAGCTGTTCTTGCCTATACTCAATCCTCTGCTGAATTAACGGCAGAAACTACATGTCTAGCAAATCTCGCATCTGCATCAGCAGCTTGTGCTGCTAAGGCTGCATCACTTGCGGCCGGAACTTACACGGCACCTCTTGCTCCACCGGTTGCAGCAGGCGGACAAGGAGCAGCTACTGCTGCTACTGCTGAAGGTACGGCAGATACAAAGGCAAAAGTTCCAGGAGTTCCATCATCTGCTCAAGCAGCGACAGCTACAGCTGCCGTTGCCGCAAACACCGCTGTCGAAACGTCAGCATCCGCTGGCTGTCCGATCGTTGCATCTGCTGCAGCAACCTGTAAGAGTAAGCACGCACTTCAAATGATGGGGCGTGGAGTTTGTATGGTTCCACCAGCAGCAGCTTTTATTCCTTTTCCTGGTGCTCAAAAGTATGCTCAATTTGCCAATTTTCAATCTAATCATTCAACAGAATCAAGAATCATGGAAATTGTTTCAAAGTTTTTTATGAATGATGCTCACGCAAACTTATTCAGTCCTATGGGAATTGCTTCGAGTGCAGCGATATCATATTTATTAGCGACATCTGCTACTCTTGGAGTGACGATTGATGGATATCTTTTTAATCCTATGAACCGTGCAATCGTATGGGGAGTTCTTGGCGGATTAACTTTCGCTGCAACTTCTGCCACTGACAACGTTATTGCAAAAATCGATGCCAACATTGCAAAGATCGATGCGATATTAAATTTTATGAATACTCAACCAGGTGGCGTCGCTACTGTTAATG
>CBIHOP010000433.1:0-2697 GCA_966211385.1 uncultured Bacteriovorax sp. | reverse complement strand
AGCTACGGCCGATTTTACTGTAGGCGCAAGCTCGATGGAACTTATCGTCACTAAGTTATAGTTATACTTTTTTTTGCTTTTGAAGATCAATCATCTTTGCATATTTAAGCAAGACGTATAACGAGTTGAGGAAACAAATCACAAATCCATATTTGCCGTCTAAAAATCCGGCCTTAAGAAAATAATCTTTGAAAAATTGGAAAGGCGGTCTCGTAACGAGTTTCACTAGAGTTGCGCGCTTCCCTTTATCAAAAAGAGTTTTCGCTTCAATGGTGCTGAATTTATTTGTTTGCAGAACGTGTGAAGAAATCGAGTCATAAGAGTAATGAAGAAGATCACCCCTCAAATGACCAGTTACACCTTCAACATTTAAAGCATCGTGCGGATTATTCCCTACCCATTTCGCTTTAGCTTTTTTAACCACTCGCAATTTTGTATCCGGATACCAGCCGCAGTGACGAACCCAATGACCATTGTAATTCGTGAGACGATTAAACGTATATCCATCCTTATCGAAGTGACTCTTAATCATTTTGATCGATTCTTTCAGAGTCTCATCCAATGCTTCATCAGCATCTAAAGACAGCACGTAATCATGAGTTGCCAAATTGAGAGCAAAGTTTTTTTGCTCTACATAGCCTAAAAATTTTTGCTCAACAAAACGCGCCCCTTTAGAAATACAAATTTCTTTTGTTCGATCAGTTGAAAGCGAATCAACTACGAGAATTTCATCCGCCACCGAGACAACGGAATCGATACATCGGCCAATGTTCTTTTCTTCATTAAGCGTGATGATGACGACCGATAATTTAATCATTATTTTGTCCCTTCACTCATCTTTTGAATGAATGTGCTGGCCGCAAATGTATTGAAATGAATTCCGTCTCTCCAAACACCTGATTCAGGATCAGTGGCAATGACACTATTAAGGAAATCAAAAACTTTTACGTTTTGAGATTCAGAAAGCCCTTTGAAGAAAGATTCCCACTCTCCATAGCGTTTAACAATTTTTTCATCTTTAAAAAGCAGTTTACGAAAATCATGATGATAAGGCGTTAAGAGAAAAAGCACTTCAACATTGCGGGCCTTCGCCTCATCAATCAATTTTTTGTAATAGAACTTTACATCAGGATTAAGCTCTTCAAAATTGGCCAGTACATTTTGCGAGTACGTGACATTGTTCTCCAGAATTTCTTCATGCAGTTTTTGCTTATTTTCTGGGGCGATTTTTGAGTTAAAGGCCGCTTCAGTCTGGACTGTACTCATGATCATTGAAGTTGTCGTGGAACCATCAGGTAGAAGTGGAGATTGATAGCCTTTACTTTTTCGTTTCATAACTGTGAAAGCAGATTCAATCAACTGATGTGAAAAAAGATATTTGAGATAATCAAATTGATGATGAAGCCAGAAGCGAGGTTCCAACTCACTATTCATATCATTATTAAAAGCGAGAACATTCGGGATTTCGTCCTGATTAAATTCGTAAAAGTCAGCAATTTAAATGACTCGCTTCAAATCAGGAAAATTCTTCAGGGCCTTCTTGAAGAGAACATAACGAGCAAAAGTATTTCCACCACCAATCGATCCGTGAAAACTTTTAGTTTTAAAATAGTGATCAACTTCCGATGTATAAAAAGCTTCTGACGTTGATGAACCCAAAATAAGTGTTTCGAATTTATTCTGCTCCATCAATTCAACTTTTCGCAAAATAAAATTGTCATGATATGGCCGGTACTTGTCCGACAACGAAACGGGAGCGGTTTGCTGTGGGTTTACGAATGAGATGAATGCACAATAAACGATTACAATCAGTAAAAGTGTTCCAAAAAAATATTTTACAAACATCTTATCCATTTCTTTCTCTAAAATTGAAAATACAAAAATGGTGAATCACTACCCAAAAATAAAACGGCCGCAAAAAAGAGAACCGCTAATGCAATGGCCAGTTTTTTTGTCGGTACAAACTTCAAATCCAACTCAGTTGTATTTTTACAGAACCAAATAATAAATGCCCCAATCACCATCGCAGCAGCAAAACGATCGCGAGTGCGGGCGGTAAAATGAATGAGTTTCCATCCACCTTCGAAAGAGAACAATTTATTCAACCAAACAATGAGTAAGTCCATGTGCTCTGCTCGGAATAGGACCCAACCAAAAACAACAAGGAAAAACGTGATGAATGTTCTGAAGAAAGCCTTCTCAGGTTTAACATCTAGTTTGAAATATTTTTCGATGACGAGAAGAATGCCGTGGAATGCACCCCAAAGAACAAATGTCCACGAAGCTCCATGCCACAATCCTCCTAACAGCATTGTCATGAAAAGATTGAAGTAAGTGCGAGTGATACCGTGACGGTTTCCACCCAATGAAATGTAGAGATAATCTCTCAGCCAAAAACTAAGAGTCATGTGCCAACGACGCCAAAAATCCGTAATGCTGAAACTTTTATAAGGTGAATTAAAGTTCTGCGGAAAACGAACACCAAAGATAAGTCCAAGTCCAATGGCCATATCGGTGTAACCTGAAAAATCAAAATAAAGCTGGAAAGTATATCCTAAAGCACAGGCCCAGGCTTCTGCCGTTGTCGCCACATTCATCATTGAAATAACAGGATTAATCGAAGCTGCAATGTTGTCGGCGATGAGAATTTTTTTACTGATACCAATGACAAAATAAACTATTCCGCGTGTCGCGAGA
>CBIHOP010000432.1:0-2704 GCA_966211385.1 uncultured Bacteriovorax sp. | reverse complement strand
AAATTAAATATTTCCTGAAGGTTCTGCAATAAGTTTTAAATCTGCTAAACTAGAAGTAGATATTATTCAATAACCAGAGATGTTTTTTTGGAAAAGTATAATCAAACACGTACATTGAGTATGAAAGCTAAAATAGCTTTTTTAGTTTTCGGTCTTACACTTTTTTTTACACTTATTCTCGTTTTGGCCATCCGAGAGCAAAGCACAGATCGAATTCTTTCAGATCAAGGAACTCTTCTTCATGAGATCGCTTTTCAAACATCAGATAAGCTCGACCAAGGTATGTATCAGCATTACTTCCACATTTTGAGTCTGGCCAACAATGACAATATTCGAGATTCGAAATTTTCTAATGATAAAAAGCGTGAATCTCTGGAATTTTTACAGAAATATTTTAGTGAATTTTCCTGGATTGGTATTACCGATACAAACGGGAAAGTTTTAGCTAGTACAGGAAAACTTTTGGAAGGTGCTGACGTTGCGAAAAGACCCTGGTTTAAAGGTGGTCTCGATGACACTTTTCTGGGAGACGTACATGAGGCCTTGCTTCTCGCCAAGCTCCTCCCCAATCCCACAAATGAGCCTCTTCGTTTTGTAGATGTAGCTGCTCCTCTCAAAGACCAGCAAGGCAAACTTATAGGTGTCATCGGAGCTCACCTATCATGGCAATGGGCCGACAATGTTCGCAAATCACTCTTTGAAAAAACAACTGACGACCACAATGTTGAAGTCTATATTCTCGACAAAAATAATAATATTCTGCTTGGTGAAAAAACAGAGGAGATGCAAAAGATCGCCAATGATTTGTATAACAAATCCGAAACAAAAAACTATTCTATTGTAGATGATTATCTAGTTGCTTCTCACAAGACAAAAGGCTTCAAAGAGTATCCTGGACTTGGATGGAAAATTCTCATCATTCAACCGCTTTCTGTTGCACTCATTCCTGTAAAAGAAGCGGGATTGAGAATTACTTTTTTCGGGATTGTTTTTGCAATTGCCCTTTCGACTTTCGTTTTCTATTTTGGGCAAAAACTTTTTTCACCTTTTGCGAAACTTACAAGTGCAGTTAGAGACTATGGTGAAGGGAAAAAAGTTACTTGGCCGATATTCAAAAATCATTTTGAAGCAAACTTTCTTTCAAAGGCGATTGATGACCTGATAGTTTCAGTTGAGGAAAAAAACGAACTCAAAATAGCGACCTTAAAAGCGCAGAGTGCATCCGAAGCGAAATCAAAATTTTTAGCACACATGAGCCATGAAATTCGCACGCCCATTCATGGAATCATGGGTATGGGACAAATTCTTACAGAAACTGAATTAAATAATGAGCAAAAAAAATACGCTCACTCGATCATCAATGCTTCAAAAAACCTTCTGACAATCGTTAATGATGTTCTAGATATTTCTAAAATCGAAGCGAATAAAATGACTTTAGAAGAAATTGATTTTGATCTCAATGATCTTATTTATGAAGTTAAAGATAATTCAAAATTTCTTATTCAGAATAAACCTATTGAACTAAAAACAGACACAGCAGGACTGGAAAAAAAGATTTTTACTGGCGATTCACAAAAGATTAGACAGATCTTAACGAATCTCATTGGTAACGCTGCTAAATTTACACAGGAAGGATTTATTTCCATCAATGCAAAAGTTGAAAAGCAAGAGGGCAATGAAGTAATTGTTCGTTTTGCAGTTACAGATTCAGGAATTGGAATTTCACAGGAAGATCAAACTAAATTGTTCGCATCCTTCACTCAGGCCGATTCAAGTGTGACGAGAAAATTTGGAGGCACAGGACTTGGTCTATCTATTACAAAAGAACTTGTTCAGCTTATGAATGGTGATATAGGAATCATTAGTGAGCCAGGACAAGGGGCTACTTTTTGGTTTACGCTTAAATTGAAATCTTATCCCGTTGCTGCCTCAGTTTCTGAAGCACGCATTCTGATTGTTGATGATGACTCTGATAACCTGCTCATTGCCAAGAAAGCGCTGGAAAAAATTACTCAAAATATTGTTCTGGCCTCTAGCGGAAATGAAGCCCTCGACTTTCTTAAAAAAGATTATTTCGATCTTGTCCTTATGGATTGCCGTATGCCGATTCTCGATGGCTTCGAGACTACTAAAAAGATTCGCGCAAGCGCTTCCCTCAATCAAAACACAATCATCATTGCCATGACGGCCGACGCTTCTCAGATGGAAGAAAAATTAGCATTGGCAGCGGGAATGAATGGCCTTTTAACCAAGCCCATAGAATTCAAAGTTCTTAGAGAAAAAGTCAGCAGTCTGTTGAAAAAATCATAAGGTTCCAACACACTTTTCTTGTTTAACTGCGACAAGAAAAGTGTGTTGGAACCAATTATTTACCGTGACACTTTTTGTATTTCATTCCGCTTCCACATGGACATGGATCGTTTCTGCCCACCTTTGGTTCTTCGCGAACAACTGGTGTTAGTGGTGCGTGCTCAACTTCCTCGGCCTTTTGAACTTCAGGATGATCTTTACGAGGATTTTCGTGTTTTGCCTTCGCCATTTTTAGATTGATGAAGCTATTGTCAGCAATTGTTGGTGCTGGTGCTTCTTGAGCAGGAGCTGATGCTTTCTTTTCAACTTTTTTTGGGGCAGGAACTTTTTTTGCAACTTCTGGTTTTGCAGGAGTCGCTTTTGCTTAAAATTTTTTTTGAAATAAATTTTTATG
>CBIHOP010000431.1:0-2704 GCA_966211385.1 uncultured Bacteriovorax sp. | reverse complement strand
TATTTCAAAGAGCAGACACAATTAAAAACAAACGACATCCTCATAATTTCTCAGACAGTTAAAAACTGGCTTGATGTCTACGAAAAAACAATTCCCTATAACGGAAGAGTTAAAGGCGTTCTTGGTGACCAATTCACCATTGATATTGGAAGAAAATCACAACTCTTCAATGGCAGTACAATAACAATCGAAAGACCAACGGCGAAGAGACAGCACCCCCTGCTAAAAGAAATTGTAGATTACCAAACAGAGAAAATTGCAGAGGCTAAAGTTTTTGATGTTGGCGAAATGCAGGCACAGGCCAAAGTTGTAAACTATGAGGGCAACAAAAAACTCAAAATCGAAGATTGGGTGAAAGTTCGTTCAATTGAAACACGTAAAGCTATAGAGCAAGTTCAGTATGGTGAGAAAGAAGATAATGAGTTTGGAAAATTAGGGTCACTGGGAATCTACTTAAACTTTTCAAGTGCCAGCATCACTCGTACAGGTTCTAGTGAAACTTCAGTTAAGGGAAATCTTATTGGCGGTGATATCGAAGCAGAGCTATGGGCAACGAGAAACTACTGGGCCGGTTTAGATTTCGGAAATCGATTTTGAAGTTACGAAAAAGATCAGGGAACTTTTACTGGCAACAAATACAGTTCGGACAATACCTCAGTTCGTTTGAAATTTGGATATAAGTATTTACCACTTGGATTTTTTTATGGACCACAAGTTGATGTCTACGGCGGATATGGAAAATACACTTATGGCGTAAGCACAAATCTCACTGACAAATTTACTGAGTTTAGTTTTAGCGGTTTGTTATTGGGTGTTAAAGGAAGTGTTCCACTTTACGAATCAGTGCGTGCTTATTTGTTAATCGATTTCTTATTAACTTCAAGTTACAAAGAAAAAGTTGCTGTTTACGGAAGTGACGAATCTAGTTCTAACTACCGCATAGAAGCCGGTGCTCAATACGCATACGAGCCAAACATTACTCTCGCGGGCGGAATTCAAATTCTCTCGAACAAAGCGAACTTCACTGGGGTCACAAAAGAAGAGCAATTCAAAGACGTTTCTGCTAAAGTGGGAGCGATCTTTACTTTTTAATCCAACCCCCATTGGAGCAACAGATGAAACGCATTAAAAAGCTTGAAGAGCAAATCTTGAAGCATAAAGCGCTCTATTATCAGGGCCGACCAGAAATATCAGATCATGAATACGATCAACTTGAAGAAGAATTAAAAGCAATTGATCCAGAAAATCCAGTCCTGAGTGTTGTTGGATCTACGTCATCTGCAAGCGATAAAATTAAGCATGATAAAAAAATGCTTTCGCTGGAAAAGACATATGTCCTTGATGACCTTGTTAGCTGGATGGGAAAAGAAGAAATTCTTTCAACTATGAAGCTGGATGGTATCAGCTGTTCACTCATCTACGAAGACGGAAAACTTTCAAAGGCCAAGACCCGCGGTGATGGTACTTACGGTGAAAACATTATGCCGAAAGTTTTGTGGGTAAACTCCGTTCCGAAGTTGATAAACAACAAAAATAAAATCGAAATTCGAGGCGAGCTTTACTGCGATGAAGAGAGTTTCTTTCACCTTTCAAGCGAAATGGTGAGCATGGGACTGGAAAAACCAACGAATCCAAGAAACATTGTTGCTGGTCTGATGGGCCGAAAAGATAATCTGGAATTGTGTCGATACATTCAATTCATGTCATTCGATTACATTAGTGATGAACCCATTAAACTTGAAGAAGAAAAATTCACAAGGATGGAAAACTTAGGTTTCACCATTCCTGAATATGAAGTTCACAAGGGCGTGAAGACGCTAGAAAAAGTAATCGATCACGCACGTCACTTTATGAGTGAAGGTGAATTTCAGATTGATGGAATTGTTTTTACTTACAATAAAATGGCCCTGCATGAAGAACTTGGAGAAACATCTCATCACCCGCGCTATAAACTGGCCTTTAAATTTCAGGGCGAATCTAAGACAACCACTATCAAAGAAATCACTTGGTCTGTTTCACGAAATGGTATTCTTACGCCGGTCGGTGAAGTTGAGCCAGTAGAACTTTCTGGTGCCATGATTTCGAGAGTAACACTTCATAATTTTGGATTGGTTCAACAAAACCAACTTAAGGCCGGTGATACAATTGAAATTATCCGGTCCGGTGAAGTTATTCCTAAATTTTTGTCTGTTGTAAAATCATCTAAAAATCCATTCGTAGTTCCTCACTATTGCCCAAGCTGTGACAAAAAAGTTGAAATTGTAGATATCAGAATTTTCTGCGTGAATCCCGAGTGCCCAGGTAAAAACAAAGAAGTTATCCTTAACTTCATTCAAAAGATTGGCATTGAAGACCTTAGTGGCAAGAGACTGGAAGAGTTAATTAATGCTGGTTTAGTAAAAAATATTCCAGATCTTTATCTACTCGAAGCCAGTGACCTTATGAAAATTGATAAGGTTAAAGACAAATTAAGTGCAAAGTTGATCGATGGAATTCAAAAAACAAAACAAGTTGATCTCATCACATTCCTGTCAGCGCTTGGTATCTCTGGTGGAGCTTATAATAAATGTGAAAAGGTCGTGCGTGCTGGTTTTGATTCAATCGAAAAGATAAAAGATCTAGATTTGCAAAAACTTATGAGCATTGAAGGATTTGCTGAAAAATCAGCTGCTGATTTCTTACATAGCTTACAGGAAAAACATTC
>CBIHOP010000430.1:0-2737 GCA_966211385.1 uncultured Bacteriovorax sp. | reverse complement strand
GACGATTGAGCATGTGCCAATGAAGTAAGGCTCAAGCCTAAGATGAGTGTCATGAGCATTTTCATAATTTTCTCCCTTGAAAAATATTGAAAAGGAATTTCATGACTAAAAAACTTGCAAACAAGATACCTATTGCTATGACAAAAAAATATGATCGCGCAAAAATTTTCCAAAAGTTGTCATTGCTCCGACAAAAAATGAACCCCATGCGAGATCTAGAAATACCAGTGATAATGGCCAGCGAACGAGTGTTGCGTGATTAGTGAAATCATACACTCCATACATGATGAAACCTAAAAGAGCACCCCATCCAAACGTGATGAAAAATGAATCACTCGGAGAAATTTTTGGAAGAGCGAAAAAAACTATTCCGATAACGATGAGAAGATAAACCGCAAGCCCTGCCCACAGTACGACATCTAATGATCCATCTGCTTTTTTTCGAGCGAGATCACCAAAAGCAGAAAGATAAAAATTCTTTGCCAAGACTCCAATCCATAAATAATCAACGAACAATCCCACAACAAGTATTGATAAAAAGATTTTTAATGTCGTCATATAATCACCTCTATCATTAAGAGTATTTTCTTCGGGTTCATTATGGCCATCACTTTTGTCACCGAATATTTCATTCAGGGTTAGACATTACTTGATCAATATTTCGATTCTCACATCTTGTGCACGCATCCATCTGGCACAGCACTCGCACTGGACCAAAGTCCAACGTACTACTGTGAAAGTTTATCAACTTTAAACAAAAAAGGAGCTTCAGGATGAGGCAACAACCGACATGGAAAATGTTTTCCCTTTTTCTATTTTTATTCGCATTTTTATTCACGACTCAAGTTCAGGCATCGGGAGCAAAAAGACCTGATTTAGAAACTGATGGCACAACAGGTATCATCGAAAACACTCCAGGCAGTGGAGAGACAACGACTGGCGAAGGATCTACTCCGACAACTCCTTCAACTCCCTCGACACCCACTACGCCTACTCCTCCGGTCTCAAGCGCTTATTCGCACTTAGATCCACAAGGGATGGTTCCAAAAACTTTGCTGACAAAGGCACTAGCTTATTTTGATCAAAACAAAACAAAAATTAAAAATAAGGAAGTCTTGATCATCATCGATTTCAAGCAACACTCTTCCAAAGAAAGATTTTTCGTGATCGATATGGAATCTGGCCATGTTGAAAAATATTTAACTGCACACGGAAAAGGCTCCGATCCAAATCATACTGGTTATGCCACCATTTTTTCCAACGAAAGCGGATCGAATGCAAGTTCACTTGGTTTTTATCTGACGGCCGAAACTTATTATGGATCTAATGGATTTTCACTGAAGCTTGATGGTCTATCTTCCACTAACTCTAATGCTCGCGCACGTGCCGTTGTTGTTCACGGTGCTGACTATGTTACACCGGGATCAAAAATGGGTCGCAGCTGGGGCTGTCCTGCACTTGAAATGCGCTTTCATGACGATGTTATAAATCAAATCAAAGGCGGAGCTCTTATGTATGCTGAAAGAAGCTAACATAAGCGTTTGACGTTTTCTAACCTGTAGAGGGCTCCGCGGCGGAGCCCTTTTTTATTGAAACTATTCTTCCAGGCAACGGGCATTTTCTGATTCAATGAGTGTGCGCGCCTCTTCTGCTGTTTTTGTTTTACCAACAACACAACTTTTCACTCCGTTTAGTTTTACTGAGTAAAAGAGTACTTCATCGCCTTCACCATCTTCAGTGGCCGCAGAAATGCTATAGATTAAACCTTTCCAGGAAATTTTTCCTGCACCTTCATTATCCATTTGTCCTTTATAGATCCACTCAACTTCATTAGAAGCGAGATCATGGAAAGACATTGGGCGAACGAGACTTACTTCTTCACCTCTAAAATTTAATCTTGGTGAATAACGAAGATCGCTCCCTTCAATGAAAAATTGAAATCCTCCAAAGGCCTTGCATTCAGCTTCATAAAAGTCGATGGGTGCTTCTTCTGTCGCCGCTGAAATCAAAACGCAATCTTTTGCCAGATCTGTCTTAATGCTTTTCCAATCAGCGAAACTCGTCGAAGAAATTAAAAAGGCAGCTAAAGCTAAAGTTATTTTCACAAGACTCTCCTTAAAAAGTTTGCCCAGTGATTACTCTAATTCAGGATGAGTTGCTAGATCTTTAGCGTAAATTGAGGATGGCCTGTGTAATTCTTTCTACTAAATCCGTCGGACGCAATCCAATGAGGTCATTTCCTTCTTTTAACCAAAGTTTGGCACTCATTCCATGAACCGCGGCCGCACACACTGAAGCTTCAAATGGCGCCAGTCCTTGTGCTCTAAAAGCGGTAATAATCCCTAGAAGCACATCACCAGTACCCGCTTTTGCCAAGGCAGGTGTTCCCGGTGAAAAGACTGCATAACGGTCTTTATCGACGATAATCGTGTCTGATCCCTTTAATAAAACCGTACAGCCAAATTTTTCTTGCGCCAGCATTGCATATTCAAGTCTGTTGGCATGAACTTTTTTAGCCGTCGTTTGAAGAATTCGTGCCAGCTCACCTTCATGAGGTGTGATTAACCACGAAGATGGAAGTTTTAAAGACGTACTAGCTAAAAGGGTTAGTCCATCTGCATCCAGTGTTACTGTCTGAAAATTTTTGGCCACTTTGCTTAATAGTGTTTTCCCACGAGAATTAATTCCCATGCCTGGACCAATTCCAACTGAGTAAGACTCTTTCTTTTTAAGTTCT
>CBIHOP010000429.1:0-2745 GCA_966211385.1 uncultured Bacteriovorax sp. | reverse complement strand
GTGAGCGATCATTGCTGGCTTTCTTAAAAGGAAATGAATGAGATCCAGATCGCTATAGAGTTCATGTGAAGTGAAGCCAGAATATACAAGCACATTCTTTTTGTTCAAAAGATCGTAAGAGATGCAATCTTTATGAACATCGATGTTTGGCTCGATAACGATGATTCGAAAATCAGATCCATGAAATTCAGTCATCTTCTCGATGGCGTAATTAATATGATATCCAAAGCCCAATCCTAAAATGAGCAATTCATTTTTAGTTTTGAGATTTTCAAGTTGAGCATTGATTAATGTCTCTGCTTCTTTGAAAGGGTTATAAATGGAGTGAAGATGCACACCGTTTACGACAGGAACTTTTTGATTTGTTCGTGACGTTTTAATTTCATAACTAGAAATTTTTGGAAGACTCATAGATACCTCTGTTCCTCGTCCTTAAGGTTCAAAAAGGTTATTTTGAAAACTACTGTTTAATCATTAAACAGCACTTATATTTCCTCACGATAGTGGATTTTTGTCAATGAACAAAGCCTACCATCGCGAGGGGATAAATTACTTTTTGAGGGAGTGATTGTAGCCTTTGATGATCTCTTTGTTTTTGAAGAGATGGGCAATTTCTTGAGTGGTATTTTCTTTTTGTTCTGAAAGATATTCAACAGTTTCGCGATCTAAGGCGATCATTTTTTCCGACCATTGACTAAGATCATGGAACCAAGATTTTAAAATAGAGATGTCTTCAGAAGTTAGAGCAGCCGCGTTTAGTTGATTGATTTGATCTTCAATTCCAGCTTGTAATTTTCCAATGACGTTAACCAGTCTTTCACGATTGTCAGTCTCATTAACGACAGCATCCAGGTTCTCTAGTTTTGCAAAACTAGCAATTTGTTGGCTGCTGTGAAGGGCAAGGTCAAGCATACATAAGTGCTGTTGAATACTTCCGAAAAGTTCATTAATCATATTGTGTCCTTATTTTTTGATTTCTTCAGTTGGAGCAGTTTGAGGAGCCGCTTTTAAGCTCTTAATAGCTTCACTCCATCCTTCATAAAGAGTGTTCAGAACGTTGAGACATCCCTCAAGTGGTTCAGCATCGATTTTGATGTTGGCTTGCGTGCTGGCAAAAAGAATATAGTCGTACAGTGACGAAAGTTCTTTTGCGATATCACCGCCAACTTCGAAGTCTAAACTGTTATTGAGTTCAATAACGATGTCTTGAAGTTTTCCAATGTGTTCACCTTTGGCCGCAATTTGTTTGCTGTTAATGCATTCAATGGCCTTTTTGCAGTTTTTAATTGCAGCTTGGTACAACATTAAAAGGATTTGCTCTTTGCTTGCTGTGCTTACTGCTGTCTTTTTATACGCACCATAACCATAACTCATATTATCCTCCTAAAAATTTATCCTAATTGTGTTACTGGGTCAGCTCCGCCCCCCATGGCCTGCACTCCGGCTCCCTGGGATCTAATCTTGGAAATAGTTCCTTCCAATCTGGCGAATTTGTCTTTTAAGTTTTTCTCTTTCTCTTCAATCTGTTTTTGTTTTTGAGAGATACGGCGATCGATTTGTTCAATGTTGCTCTGTAATGTTTTTTTACGGCTTTGAACAAGACCATCCGGTACACGAAGAGCAGCTCCAACCATACCATTTAGGTTGTCCATGAAGCCGTCACTTTTCCCAGTTTCTGTAAAGTAGCCAGTTAAAATTTGAGCTACGACGTTATAGTTTTCACTTATCTTGGCTGCGAATTTTTTATCATCAAACTCGAGCATACCTTCGCGGTTAAACGTTAATCCAATGTCTGAAGCTCGTTTGAATCCAGCTTCGGTTTCTACATCTTTAAACACGGCCGAATGAATACGACTCTGCAAAGATTGAAGCATGATATCGCCACCAAGAGTTCGTGACGTATCTGTTTTTTCATCCATCGTGTTTTGTTGTTTGATGAAAGAAAGAACACCATTAAGTTTTGTTACGAGATCGGAAACTTTAGCTCCAACTGCTTCAACGTCTTCCGCAATTTTCAATGAAAATTCTTCACCGGGTTTTGCTTTCTTTAGATCAATAGTTACACCAGGAATTAAATCTACAATTTTATTTTCTGGGGCTTCGATTTCAAATCCATCGAGCTTAACTTTCGCATCATGAGCTTCACGTTGGAACTCTAATTGAAAATCGTCTTCACCATCAACGAAATAGAAATAAGGAAAATCAACGGCAGCATCATCACCCGTTTTATTTAAACTGAGTACGAGTCTCCAAGGAGCATCAGAACCACTTCCGTCATTGATAACGTTTGCAGTAACTCCAAGGCTTGTATCTTTGTTGATGAGCTTTGCAATTCCACTTAATGAAGCATTGTCAGAATCAACATAAATATCTTTGGTTTCACCATCTGGAAGCGTGTATTGAATAAATCCAACACCAACATAACTTTCATCTTTGTCTTC
Organism: uncultured Bacteriovorax sp.; assembly: GCA_966211385.1. Taxonomy (GTDB): domain Bacteria; phylum Bdellovibrionota; class Bacteriovoracia; order Bacteriovoracales; family Bacteriovoracaceae; genus Bacteriovorax. Next base: position 304 of record CBIHOP010000429.1, on the reverse strand, counting down.
AAATCCAGTCGACATGGCCGATGACTTTTGAGCGAGTGAAACAACTTCTAATTGATAATTTCCAGGAACAACTCTTGATTTATCTGTAGCAACGCTAATGAGCTCATTATTTGTATCAACTTTAAATTCACGAAGAGAACGCGCAGTTGCGTTTTGAGCAAGATTCCCACGAACGTCTTCAACTAACTTTGCTAGTTGATCAACGAGTCCTTTTTTATCTTGGATTTTGGATTTTTGTTTCTCCATATTTTGCACAGGAATTTGTTCAGCAGCGACAATCTGCTTAACAATATCTTTTGGAAGT
>CBIHOP010000428.1:0-2753 GCA_966211385.1 uncultured Bacteriovorax sp. | reverse complement strand
AGACACTGAAGATTGTGTGGACTGCACACCTCCCTTAAAACACGCCACAGATCTCTCAGCCCAAGTTTAATCTCTTCAAAAAACAGCGGCCATTGATTGCGAAGCTGTTCTCAAAAGTGATGTCGATAAAGATTATGAAGATAATTTTTCCAGTGGAAAAAAAACGACTGCTCAGGTTGCAGGTCTCACGCTCACCGGTACATCAGAAGAAATTAAATTTCTCAAACTCATGTTAGGTGAACAGCCAAACTCATGGCAAAAAGCGAACTCTTGCAAAACTGTTCTTTGTGCTCTTACCAAACTTTACGATTCTGAGGAAAGCGCCAAACGTGTTTTGAACATTGCTAAAAGAAATAATTATTTAGTTTCCGCTTCTAAGGATTTTACTGATGAAAATAAACAAAGCATGGGACAGTTATTTTCAGCAGAAGAAATCAGAATTATCGATATCGCTTTTAAAAAGTTGCCTGCCAATTTTAGAAAACTAAAATCTCTCAGCAGAATAAAGCGCATGCCAGATGGCTATTCTAAACCAGGCTCACCGGACGCTGTGGCCTATGCTAGACCTGCCTTAGATGGTTACTGGGAAGGTGAAATTACTTTCATCTCCTCTGCTTTTACCAGCGGTAAAAAAGAAGCGGCCATGACTGCTGTTCATGAACTTGCTCACCATCTCGATTATTCAAATTCCAACAAAACACGTTTCGGTATTTCCGAAAGTCCGGAGTTTTTAAAACTCAGCGGCTGGAAACTTGATAAAAAGTACGAAATGCAAAAAGGAAAAAAAGTTTTAGTTGAAACGTGGACTCGTCCAGAGACAAAAAAGTTCGTCTACGATTATGCAGGAACCAAACCCGCTGAAGATTTTGCGGAAGCCGTTTCCTACTACATATATGAACCGGAAATTTTTAGAGACCTTGATCCAGAAAAATACAACTTTATTAAAAAAAATGTTTTCAATGGACAAGAATTCGATAAAGACATTGATCTGAAGGTCTCGAAGGAACAACTACTAGGTCGCTGCTTAACTGACACAAAAAAAATCACACTCTATGGAATTTCGTACGGCGATTATGACTACTTTTCTACTTGTCTTGATAGTTTCGTAAAAGAGTTTTCGATCACTGATCCGGCGATGTGCTTTTCGAGTACTGAAATGATCGCCCAAACAGCTAACAGTAAAATAAGAAAAGATCTAAGTAAATTTAATGAATCAATTAAAACGTGTAACACTGAAATGTCGAAATTTCAGCAAGCGTGTCGAAATGAAAACAATTTTCAGAATACTTGTGTCGCTGAAAAGTGCAACTTACCAGCTGAACTGAATGATAAGGTGACTTATCCTCCAGCTTACGGACTAGAAAAACTTGCCATTAATGCACTAAAAACAAAAGTTGGAAAAAGTGAATATATGGCTAATCTTCTCATTGCCGGTTTCACTGATGGTAAAGCTGTTTCAAAGAGTTACTCATTAGGACATCAAAAATCATTTGTCGAAAATGCGACGAAGGGAATTCTCGCCCTGATGGAAAAAGAGAATGTGAAGGTGACCCCAGGAAAGGACATTGAAAGAGAAATTAACTATGATTTCGTCATTTCAAAAGACACAACCCCGATGATCGAAAGTTTTGAAGAACACGTGGCCGAAATTGCCACAAAATCAAAAGATAAAAATTTAGTGCTCATTAAAAAATGGGCCGATTCGCAATCACTACCCAATTCACCATTATTTGAAACTCTTGCCGAATCACTCACTAAGTTAGGAAGATAATGTTAAAAAGCGCACGAACAACATTAAGACCTTTCACTCTCAACGATTACGATAATCTTCGAAAGCTCGACGTTGAGGCCGACATCATGAAATACACTCCCGCAAAAGTTCCTCAAACCGAAGAGCAAACACGCGCACGCATCGAGCGTTACTCAAAAATGAACGGCGTCTACGCTTGTGAATTATCAGACACGAAAGAATTCGTCGGCTGGTTCATGCTCATCCCTACAGATCTTGAATTTCCTGAAGTCGGTTTTATGATCGTGAAGAAGTTTTGGGGAAAAGGATTGGCTACTGAAGTGGCTGCGGCGCTCATTAAAGATCAAGCTGGTGTTTCAGCTCGAACGCTCGTAGATAATCAAGCCTCAATCAGTGTCCTTAAAAAATTAGGTTTTAAAGAAAAACGAACAATCACCAATGCTGACAATCAAGAGCTTTATGTGTTCGAGAAAACAAAATGAAAAACATCAAGATTGTTTATCCCGAAGAAAGATTATTTGAAAGTTTTCGTGAAGCTCTTCACTCTGTTGCCTCTGAAAAAATATATATTGAGATGATTGAAGCTCCTCCTCTGGAAAAAGTCCGCAAGTTTCAGGGTGAGCTTATTCAGAAAAATGGAGCTGTTTATTACGCTCTCGATGGTGATCGCGTTGTTGGCTGGTGTGATGTTTTTCCTTTTGATAATCCTCGCCAGGCCCATCGAGGTGGGTTGGGAATGGGAATAATTGCTGGATATAGAGGGCAAGGAATCGGCTCAAAACTCATTGAAGCCGTCATTGCCCATGCGAAGAAAACGGGATTGGAAAAAATTGAGCTCTCTGTTTATTCCGAAAATACAGCAGCGATTGCGCTCTATAAAAAATTCGGTTTTGTTGAGCACGGATTTACAAAAAACTATCGCAAACTAGATGGTAAGTATTTCCACTGTGTGCACATGGAACTTTTTCTTTAACTAATCACAGATCAAATAACTTTCAACTTT
>CBIHOP010000427.1:0-2760 GCA_966211385.1 uncultured Bacteriovorax sp. | reverse complement strand
ATTCTGGATGTAATCAAACCGATTCCAGTTATTATTGTAATAATACCGATCATTACACTTAGAGATTTAATTTTATAAACCCCACCTTCCAATGTAATCAGAGTGACAATGAAAGCAGTAATCGGCAAACTTCCAGTCCAAAGTAATTTGACTATATTCCACTCCACCGATTTTTTCTGAAAATGAAAACCACCTGCTACGATTTTTGTAACGGCCGCAAACCACAAATCAGTTCCAACCGCTAACATTGGTTCAATTTTAAAAACGGTGATTAAAATAGGAGTCATTAAAGCTCCACCACCAACTCCAGTCAGACCAACGATGAGTCCAGTTAATGCACCCGCAAATATGATATTCAGACTGGCCAGCATAAGATTCCAATTCCCTTGTCGCAAAACATTTTTCGTGTTAAAAAACATAGCTTATAACATTCAACTGAGACAATAAAATATTTTGCGACAAACATCATGAGCAATATTGTTGACATCATTCAAGCAGAAGAAGTTTGGGATTTTGAAAAGGTTCATACACTTTTTAAAGATCAAACTAAAAGAACAACTGAAAGGAAAATCGCGGAGCTAAACTTCCTTCCGACCGAATTGTCCGAGGAAGCGATTACTCTTCCTAAAAATCGTTTTCCTATTTTCGAAGTGTTGAAGCACGAAGCTAATGAAGCCAGGAAGCGAAAAGAGCTCGTACTCTTCGCTCAGCTTTTTCCATTTTCAACTGGAAAAAAGGCCATTCATTTCAATGATGCTCGAGGAGCGCGTTATTGGGTTCCTTATAGTGACATTAAGACCGCTCTTACAATGCTTCAAACTTACATTGATAAAAAGATCTTCCTTATTCCTCACAATGAATTGTTTGATGAAATAAAAGATCTGGATCTCAAAGACATCTCTCTTCCTAAACATGCTTTTCCGAAAGAATTTGTCCTGGATACTTCAGCCAAAAAAAGAACAACGCCTTTAAGCGCACATCTAAAAATGCTGGAAGACGAAAGTATCTTTATTATACGTGAAGCAGTTGCTGAAGCAGAAAATCCAGTGATGCTTTATTCTCTGGGTAAAGATAGTTCAGTAATGCTTCATCTAGCTCAAAAAGCTTTTTTTCCTGCCATACTTCCATTTCCACTCTTACACGTTGATACGAGATGGAAATTTCAGGATATGTACGCCTTCAGAGATCAGGTTATTCAATTTCATAATTTGAAATTTATTCGTTATACAAATCCTGAAGCAATCGAAAAAAATATCAATCCGTTTGATCATGGATCTTCATTGCATACTGACATCACTAAAACAGAAGGATTAAAGCAAGCCATAGACCTTCATAAATTCGATTTGATTTTTGGTGGAGCACGTCGTGATGAAGAAAAATCGCGAGCGAAAGAAAGAGTTTTTTCTTTTAGAACAACTACTCACAACTGGGATCCTAAAAACCAAAGACCGGAACTTTGGAATCTGTTTAATACCAGAAAAAATAAAGGTGAAACGATCAGGGTTTTCCCACTATCAAACTGGACCGAAGCAGATATCTGGGAATACATAAAACTAGAAAATATTCCTCTCGTCCCTCTTTATTTTTCTGATTTCCGACCTGTCGTTGAACGTGGTGGTTCTCTTTTATTAGTTGATGACAACAGGTTAAAGCTTTTACCAGATGAACATATTCAAATTAAGAAAGTTCGCTTCAGAACGCTTGGATGTTATCCACTTACGGGTGCGATTGAATCAGATGCTTCCACAATTGAAGAAATTGTTAACGAAGTATTAAAGACAAATGTTTCTGAACGCCAGGGAAGATTAATTGATTCAGACTCAAATGCTTCAATGGAAAAGAAAAAAAGAGAAGGTTACTTCTAATGAACTCATTAAGATTTATTACATGTGGAAGTGTCGATGACGGAAAAAGTACTCTCATTGGAAGATTTTTATGGGAATCAAAACAGCTTTTTGCTGATCAGTTAGCAAGTCTTCAATCTGATTCAAAGAAGTTTGGAACTCAAGGTGAGAACATTGATTTCGCCCTTCTTGTAGACGGATTGTCTGCTGAACGTGAGCAAGGTATTACGATCGACGTAGCTTATCGCTATTTCACTCTCGGTAAACGCAGATGTATCGTAGCCGATACTCCAGGCCATGAAGAATACACTCGTAATATGGCGACTGCTGCTTCTAATTCTGATTTGGCAATTTTATTAGTTGACGCTGAAAAAGGTATCTCAACTCAAACAAAACGCCACACTCATATAGTTTCAATGATGGGAGTTAAATACATTTGTCTGGCGATTAATAAAATTGATCTAATCAAATATTCGAAAGAAAAAATTCAAAAAATCTCAGATGATTTTAAAGAATTTGCAAAAGATTTTCATTTTGATCATATCGAAATTATTCCCTTATCTGCATTAAAAGGTGACAACCTTCTTAATAGATCAAAGGAAACTGGCTGGTACCAAGGCCCAACACTTTATGGTTTCCTCGAAACTATAGATATTAAAAAAATTAATAATTCAAAATTTATTTTTCCTGTTCAATATGTAAACCGTCCAAATTCAAACTTTAGAGGATTTGCGGGAACAATCGCTGCCGGAACAATTAAAGTTGGTGATGAAATCAGAGTTATTGCTTCAGGTGCAAAAGCTAAAGTAAAAGAAATTGTTCATTACGATGGAAATCAAGACTCAGCTTCTTCACTTTCGGCCATCACATTAACTCTCGATAAAGAAATTGATTGTTCAAGAGGAGATGTTTTCAC
>CBIHOP010000426.1:0-2763 GCA_966211385.1 uncultured Bacteriovorax sp. | reverse complement strand
TTTAGGCGGACTCAATTATTCAATCGCCTCAGCATGTGCTTCAGCTGCTCACGCAGTCACAGCTGCTTGTTATGAAATCATGTTTGGTCGCCAGGATGTGATGATCACTGGTGGTGCTGAATCTGTTATCTGTAATCTTACGATTGCAGGATTTGGAAACATGAAGGCCCTTTCAAAAAGAAACGATGATCCGGCAACGGCTTCACGTCCATACGATGCTGATCGCGATGGATTTGTTCTTGGTGAAGGTGCAGGAATTCTTATTCTTGAAAACTACGACAAAGCTGTTGCTCGTGGAGCAAAAATTTATGCTGAAGTTGTAGGTCATGGTGCTACGTCAGATGCCTACCACATCACAGCTCCACATCCTGAAGGTGACGGTGCATTCCGCTCAATGAAAATGGCGATTGAAGATGCTGGCATTGATGTGAAAGAAATTGGTTATGTAAACGCACACGGAACTTCTACTCCGCTTGGAGATATTGGAGAACTAAGAGCGATTAAAAAAGCTTTCGGCGATCACGCTCACAACATCAACGTGTCTTCAACTAAATCGATGACAGGTCACTTGTTAGGAGCTGCGGGCGGAATTGAAACAATCTTTTGTGCAATGGCCTTGCACACAGGCATCATTCCTCCAACAATCAACGTAAAAAATCTTGATCCTGAATGTGATCTCGATATCACGGCCAACAAAGCTGTAAAAAAAGATATCAAGTACGCACTCAATAACTCTTTTGGTTTCGGTGGAACAAACTCATCACTCGTTTTAAAAAAGGTGTAAAGCATGTTTAATAAAAACGCTTCTTCTCTAAAATCGATGGACCCAGAAATTTTTGGAATCATTCAAAAAGAACGTGCACGCCAGGAAGATGGTTTAGAGCTTATTGCTTCTGAAAACTACACTTCTCAAGCGGTCATGGAAGCGCAAGGATCAATCCTTACAAACAAATATGCTGAAGGTCTTCCGAACAAACGTTACTACGGTGGATGTGAATTCGTTGATCAGGGTGAAATCCTGGCGATCGAGCGAGTGACAAAACTTTTTGGTGCAAAATTCGCGAACGTTCAAGCGCACTCTGGCTCACAAGCAAACATGGGTGCTTACTTCGCCATGCTCGAGCACGGTGACAAAGTTCTCGGGATGAATCTTGCTGAAGGCGGACACCTTACGCACGGATCTCCAGTAAACTTCTCAGGGAAACTTTTTAAATTTGCCGCTTATGGATTAAATTACGAAACAGAAAGAATCGATTTCAACATCGTTCGTGAACAAGCAAAAAAAGAACAACCAAAACTTATCGTTGCTGGTGCTTCTGCATATCCACGCGAAATTGATTTCAAAACATTTAAAGAAATTGCGGATGAAGTTGGTGCAAAGCTGATGGTCGATATGGCCCACATCGCAGGCCTTGTCGCTGCTGGTTTACACAACTCTCCTATTCCTCATGCTGATGTTACAACATCGACTACGCATAAAACGCTTCGCGGACCACGCGGAGGAATTATTCTCACGAACAACGAAGAGCTGTTTAAGAAATTAAACTCAAACATCTTCCCTGGTATTCAAGGTGGACCGCTTGAGCACGTCATTGCTGCTAAAGCTGTTGCCTTCAACGAAGCTCTTCAACCAGACTTCGTGACATACCAGAAACAAGTTATCGCTAACGCTAAAGCACTCGCTGCCGCTCTTACGAGTAAAGGCATTGCGCTTGTGACAGGCGGAACTGACAACCACCTCGTACTTGTTAAAACGGATTCTATGGGACTCTCTGGTAAAGAAGCTGAGCACGCGCTTGAAATGGCGGGCATCACTTGTAACAAAAACATGATCCCACAAGATAAACGTTCTCCATTCGTCACATCAGGTGTGCGTCTGGGAACTCCTGCGATTACGACTCGTGGAATGACTGAAAAACATATGGAACTTCTGGCAGGATGGATTCATTCAGCGATGAAAGATTCAAAAGACGAAGCAGCACTAGCAAAAATTAAAATGCAGGTTCTTGAACTCTGCAAACAATTCCCGGTGTACAAGTAATATGCAATGTCCTGTCTGCACGGCCCATGAAACACGCGTAATTGATTCGAGAACACTTCTTGAAGAAAATTCCGTACGCCGTCGTCGTCGTTGTGATGCTTGTGAAGCTCGTTTTACGACTTACGAAAAAATTAAAATTGAAATGCCTTTGATCGTAAAAAAAGACGGTCGCCGCGAAAACTACAATCGTGAAAAAATCACGAAAGGTTTAAACAAGGCCTGTTCGAAAAGAAACATTCCTACTGACAGCATCGCTAATCTGATCATCAATGTGGAACGGGCTCTTCTCGAAATCTCTCACACTGAAGTAAAAGCGCTTGAACTCGGGGGCCTCATTATGGATCAGCTTAAAAAGCTCGATCGCGTGGCCTATGTTCGATACGCCTCTTTCTACTGGGACTTCAAAGATATTGAAGAATTCGTCTATGGACTTAAAAACAATCTGCACTCTGTAAAAACTATTTCTGATAAAGTTGACAAACGTGAACTCCAACAATAAAGCTCCAGCAAAACGCTCTCTAGGTAGAGAGTACGCTTTCAAATTCATCTACAAACATCTTCTTGCTGATTTCGCGGAAGAAAAAAATAAAATTGCAACTGATGTAGGCTCACTTGAGTCTGCTCTTAATATGTTCGATGCTTCTTATAATGAAGAAGATAATGAACATCCAGATAACAACTTTGACATGCATTCTAAATTCTGTGCTAAAGAAGTCATCATG
>CBIHOP010000425.1:0-2771 GCA_966211385.1 uncultured Bacteriovorax sp. | reverse complement strand
CGTTAGCGAAAGAAGCAGACGTTTGGAGTGAGACTAAAACGTTCAACATCAACAATCGCCAGATCGGTGTTCAGTCAAAGTTCATTGAACAACAAGGAACGACTTGTACATTTGAAGTGAAGTTCATCAACAACGGAACTGAGCCGTTCACTGATAGAGTTTCTCTAACACGCGATACGCTTGGGCAATATTACGATCGCCACACAGAAAGCGGGAAAGAAGGAATTTATGCTCACAACATTACTCATGTTGAAGTGAATCCAGGAAAGGCCGTTTGGTACGAAATGGAAAAGCGCGAGTGCCCACTGAAATGGGGAACATCTAAAGAAATGGAAAGATGTGCTGAGTGTTCGCCAGTTCTCGTTTTCGTAAAATAATTATTTGGTTCCAACACACTTTTCTTGTTTGTTCGCGACAAGGAAAGTGTGTTGGAACCTTTTGGGGAATTCGTGGCAGATCAAACACAGATCATTCAAAAAATTTACTCCGCTTTAAATCGCAATGATGTTTCAACCTATTTAAATTTTTTTGATCCGAAAGTTTCGAGGTTCGAAACTTTTGGCGGACGCTTTCATGGTCTTGAAGAATTGAAGGCTAACTTTACTCAGGGGAGAGACAACTGGGCCGAAGGAAGTTGTCTGCCAGAAGAATTTACTTTTCATGGTGATAAGGTTGTTGTCTTCGTTCACGTGAAAGTCAGACTCAAAGATAAGCGCGAATGGATTGATGGTCACGTTACTGATGTTTTTGTTTTTCAGGAATCGAAAGTGGTGGAGTTTAATTCATTTGCTGATCGTGATGAAGCATTAGAATGGGCGGGACTAAAATGAAAGATGAACTTCTAGAAGGAACACTCGTTCTTGAAAAACTTAATGAGATGAATCTGCTTGATGATTTTTACGAAGCTGTTGATGAAGATAATTTAGAAAAAGTTCAATTGATTTTAAAACGAGCTCGAATTGATTCGGTCACTATTGCTATGATTTTGAGAAAGATTGAAGACGGCGAAGACTAATTCGGGTCCAACACACTTTCCTTGTTTCTTAGCGACAAGAAAAGTGTGTTGGAACCTTTTATTTGTTTTCTGGTTTTTCAAGACATGCTTTGTAAGCTTCTCTTCCTTCATCGATGCACTGGTAAACTTCTTCCATACAAAGTTCGTAACGAGTAGATTCAGCTGGACCAACTCTTCCGCAAAATTGAGACATTTTTTGGCATTTAAGAGCGTTTTGGTTGAACTCTGAATCACATTTTGTTGTATTTTTTTCTGATGCAAATGAAGCTGCTGTCATAAGTGTAAGCGCAAGAACTAAAACTGATTTCATGTATTACTCCGTGGGATAAATTTGATTTGATAGATAGTCCCAAAAAGACGAAGTGACTAGGGCAGCCTGTAATTTTTTCTCAATTGGGCAATTGGGTGCCACTATCCCTTTGGTTTCGCATAGGCTAAACCAAAAGGATGATGGCACCTCTAGAGTTTAACACCTGCATCAGTCAACTCATCTTTCATTCCCCAAATCTTCTTCAGGATTTTTGGAGAGTGCGATCCAAGATAAGCGAGCAAATTAAATTTAATCAATCGTCCTAAAAAAATAGCAGCAGCGAGTTCGAGCGGTGGAATGTGCGCGAGGGCCGCGAGTATAATCGCCGGTTGCTGCATGAGTGGGCTGATCGCTACGACGAAGACAACAATCAAACCGTACTTATCAAAAAACTGATCCGTCAAAATCCACATCTGACTTTGATCAAGTCCAGGATAAAAATTCAGAATCCAGGGAAGGCCTTGATGTTCGACAAGAAAAAAAAGTGCGAGAGCACCAATAGTTGAGCCAATAGTAATGTTGAGTGCAAAGAGTGCCCATCGTTTCGGAATGAGCATTGAGCTTGCGACTAAAATACCATCGTTCGGAATAATGATGATGAGATTATCTAAAGCAGCGAGCAGACCAATGAGCGGTGGATACCAACTACGATCCGCATGCGCTTCAAGTTTTTGAACATAGAGCTGGATCGTGGAATGGAGTTTCTTTCTAAAAGACATAGCAATAATTCTATCGAAGTGTGGGTGAAACTCAATGATTACCTGTCTGACATCTTAGATGTTAGTTTCAACATCACAAAACATCACACAGAAATCACACAAAGAGTTGTTGCAACTGCTCTAGTTGTTCGGGCATTGCTCCACTGGAACCCGATTCAATCGCTTCGTCTAATGATTCTTTTGAAGGATAGAGGTCGTGAACAGTCACATATGTTCCATTGGCCACTTCTTCAAAAGTTACGGTTGTAATGTTAGCTGCGTCCGCGCCACTTTCTTCATTCGTCCAAATCATTCTCCTATGTGGAGAAACTTCGAGGTACTTGCCAAAAAATTCAGCGGACTGTTCACCCGCACTAAAAACTAACTTATATGTTCCACCGGTGCGCACGTCCATCGCACATGACTCTAAAGTAATAGGGAAAGATTTTGGCACCCACCATTTTTTGAAAAGTTCGGGATTAGTCCATGCTTCAAAGACCTTGCTTGCAGGCCCATTGATAATGCGTGCTGAGATAAGTTCGCGATCTGACTTTCTTTCTGCATTTTTTTGGCTTTCCATTACTTTTTCCCTTAAATAGTTCTTTGAAATAAACCGACCAGTTGGTATATTAATGACAATATGGCACGACCAAAAAAAGAGCAAGATAAAAAACCATCCAAAGAACTTCTTTTAGAAGCGGCGACTGAACTCATTCGTACGAATGGTTATACCTCCACAACAGTTGAT
>CBIHOP010000424.1:0-2780 GCA_966211385.1 uncultured Bacteriovorax sp. | reverse complement strand
TGGAAGAAACGGATCGGGTAAATCGAACCTTTTTAAACTGATTCTAGGCGAGCTGTCTGAGGATGGCGGTGAAATTACTATACCTAAAGGATACAAACTAGGTGCTTTAGAACAGCATATTCACTTTACCAAGAAAACGGTTTTGGAAGAATGCGTTCAAGTACTTGATCCCGAAGATTACCGTGAACATGAAGCGCCTAAAATTCTTTTTGGTCTGGGATTCAGTGAAACGGATTTAGAAAAAGACCCGAAAAGCTTTTCGGGTGGTTATCAAATCAGAATCAATCTCGCGAAATTGCTTTTGCAATCGCCTGATTTGCTTTTGCTGGATGAGCCTACCAACTATCTCGACATCGTTTCTGTTCGTTGGTTGAAAAATTTCCTGAAGAATTTTCCAGGTGAGATTATGTTGATCACCCATGATCGCGAGTTCATGGATGACGTCGTTACCCACACGATGGGATTGCATCGCAAGCAACTCAAAAAAATAAAAGGTGATACCGCCAAGTTTTACGAACAAATTCTTCAAGACGAAGAAATGTACGAAAAAACGCGCGAGAATTTAGATAAAAAACGCAAAGAGATGGAAGCTTTCATCGAAAGATTTAAAGCAAAAGCTTCAAAGGCCGCGCAAGCGCAATCTCGTGTAAAAGCTCTGCAAAAAATGGATTCGATGGAAAAACTTTCTGACGTTGAAAGTTTAGGATTCAAATTTCGTTTTGTTGAGTGTCCGGGAAAACAAATTGCCGAAGTAAAAAGTTTAACATTTCACTACGAAGGAAAAGAAAACGATGTTCTTTTTCATAACGTAAGTTTTCCGATCAATCGCGAAGATCGTATCGGCATCATTGGTAAAAACGGAAAAGGGAAGTCGACACTTCTCAATTGTATTGGAGGAATTCTCACTCCAGTGAAAGGAAAAGTGAGCTTTCATCCGGCAGCACGTATCGGGCATTTTGGTCAGACAAATATCAATCGTCTGAATATGGAAAACACAATTGCCGAAGAAATTCAGGAAGAAAATACTGATCTCACAATTTCTGGCGTTCGCAATATTTGTGGAACGATGATGTTTGAAGGAGATCTTGCGAAGAAAAAAATTAAAGTACTTTCCGGTGGCGAGCGCGCTCGCGTTTTACTGGGAAAAATATTGGCGAAACCTGCCAATCTCCTTTTACTAGACGAGCCTACCAATCACTTGGATATGGAATCGATTGAGTCTTTAACCGAAGAAATTGGAAATTTCCCAGGCGCTGTTGTCATCGTTACTCACAGTGAAATTATGCTTCGTAATCTCGCTACAAAACTGGTTATTTTTCATAATGGCAATGCGGAATTTTTCAATGGCACTTATGATGATTTCCTAGAAAAAATTGGATGGGAGAGTGAAGAAGTTAAAGGGAAGCCACGAAGAAAATTAAGTGAGGCTGAGATTAAACAACGTCGAGCAGAACTTACGTTGGAGCGCTCTAAACAAACTAAACCACTTCGTGAAGAAATAGAAAAACTCGAAGTAGAAATTACCAAGAATGAGGATTTGCTCAAACGCATAAACTCGGAATTGGAAAAAGCTACAGTGACCAATGACACTTCTAAGATCACTGACTATGCTCATGCTGTTGGTAAGCTCAATCATTTGATAGATGAACTTTTTGAAAAACTAAGTCTTGCAAATGAACAGCTTGATTTTATCAACACAAAATATGAAAAGGAGCTCAACAGTCTGTGAAACTTTTAATCGTTATTTTTGCATTGTCAGCGACCCAAGCGACTTGGGCCGAATGCAAAGGCGATTTGAAGATGAACGTCATCGGACTGAAGAGCTCATCTGGCCAAGTTAAGTTTGATTTGGATGACAGCGCAGACACTTTTAAACCACAAAAAAATGGCAAAAAATCTTTTATCCAGGGGAAAGCTCCAGTTTCAGAAAATAGGGCCTTTTTTATTTTTAAAAATGTCCCGTGTGGAGACTATGCAATCAAGCTCTATCACGATGAAAACTCGAACGAAGATTTGGATACGAATTTTTTAAAAGTACCAAAGGAAGACTACACTTTTTCTAACTGCCCAGGATGTCTTATTCCTCCTTCTTGGGAAAAAGCTAAATTTAGGTTTAATCAAGAAACACCTGAAATCACCATCACCGTAAAATAAGGTCCCCGACGCTCGCACTCCGATACTGTGTTACCATAAATAAATTCCGGTAAATGTCCGATAATACTTTGATTTATCAACCTTGGGGTAAAGCAATGGCGGCTCGGATTTCAACTCTCATGCTGATGATTTTTTTTCTCGCTGCTTGTTCCGCGAAGAAAGAAAAAATTCCGGTGAAGCTCAAACTTTTTCAAAGCAATATGATTGCTGCTTTAAATTTAAGCGGAGGAATTGTTGTTGTTGGTAAAGGAGAAACTGAAGCCGATCAATTTCGATTTGCGATTGCAGATGCAGATCAAAACATCACACTCGATTTAAAAAAAGGGAAGTGGGAATTCATGGCCATCGGATGGACTGGCACAAGTGGTCCATTCACTGGTGATAATAAATGTGCATACTCCGGTATCGTTGATTTAAAAGATGCTGAAGCGACAGTGAGTTTGAATTTGACCTTGGCCAATTGTCTAAAGCCTTTTGCGAATAATGTTTTTGCTGATACTTCGGTGCAGAGAGCGGATGGTAAATTTTTTAAAGTTAAACCAGTCGTGTGTTTTAAAACAGTTTTAAAAAAAGCGAACAGTCCATCAAGCAATAAATTATATAAAAAACTAAAAAAAAAAAATGGT
>CBIHOP010000423.1:0-2798 GCA_966211385.1 uncultured Bacteriovorax sp. | reverse complement strand
AATTCTTGCGTAAGTTTATAATGATCTCATGGAAACGCAAAAAGAAGCTACACTCATCTCTGATCTTACCTCAAATATCGTGGGAATCGAACTCCCTATCCATTGGGGGCCAGCTTCCGAGTTCCCGACTTTAGTATCTAAACTCTCCTGCGGATTATTTGGAATCAGTGACGACTTCATTGAGAAATATCAGAGCCTCGATACGCTTTTTATCAAAAATAAATTCTCTACATTTTTTTTCGAAGCCGCCGGCGATTCAATGGAGCCAACTATTTTTCCCGGACAAATTTTAATTGTTGATCGTTCACGAACAGATTTTCATGGGCGAGTTTGTGTCGTTTGCCTGGAAGATAAAATGATCTGTAAACGGGTTCTACAAAAAGGAAATGCCGTCATCCTTCGCTCTGATAATCCCAAACATAAAGATATCGTGGTTGAAAATAATGAGAACCTTAATTTTTGGGGAGTAGTGATTGCGAACGCTGGATTCATTAAATGAGTGAGCGCATTTTTGCTTTAGTTGATTGCAATTCATTTTACTGTTCTTGTGAAAGACTATTTCGCCCAGATCTTCGCAACCGCCCAGTCGGTGTTTTAAGTAACAACGATGGATGTTTTGTTTCTCGTACGAACGAATTAAAAAAACTTGGTGTTCAAATGGGCGAGCCTTATTTTAAAGTGAAGGCCCTTTGTGAAAAACATAAAGTCGCTGTCTTCTCTGCTAACTTCTCCCTCTACACGAATATTTCAGATCGAGTGATGAATACTCTTTTTGATTTCACTCCGAACTTAGAAGTTTATTCCGTGGATGAAGCTTTTCTCGATCTCAGCAATCTTCCCTATCAGGACATCGTGGATTACTGTCGACACATAAAAGAAGTCGTCGAACGAAACACCGGAATTCCGGTGGGTATTGGCATTGGACGAACAAAAGTTCTTGCAAAACTCGCCAACAGAATCGCCAAAAAGGATGAACGAACAGGTGGTGTTTTTAGTGTCCTTGAAAAAGATAATTTAGAATATGCACTCAACAAAGTTGAAATCGGTGATGTCTGGGGCATTGGCCGTCAAAGCACAATTAAAATGAAGATCCTTGGCATTCACAAGGCGGTTGATTTTCGCAATTATAAAAATGAGCCGCTCATTCAAAAGCAATTTACAAAAGTCGGTCGAATGATTCAGGAAGAACTCAGAGAAATATCCTGTTTTCCTCTCAACGATGAAACTCCCAAAAAAAAAGAAATTGTCTGCAGCCGAACGTTTGGAGCACCTGTTTTTGACCTGGCCTCTCTTCGGGAATCGGTCGCCTGCTACGCTAGCCTTGCCTGTGAAAAATTACGGAAACAATCATCAGTCTGCCAGGAAGTCGAAGTTTACGTGCGGACGAATCCTTTTAAAGAAGTTCCACAGTATGTTCGTGTCGGTTCGTCTCTACTCGAAAGTCCAACGTGTGATACGCGAAAAATCATTCGTGAATCATGGCGAATTCTCGATGAGATTTTCATCTCTGGTTACGAATATAAAAAGGCCCTCGTTAAATTAGGACGCATTCAAGATGCCAACGAACATCAAGTTTCACTTTTTGGAAACAATGACACTGAAGATGATTTAGAGCTCATGCGTGTGATGGATAAAATCAATGCGCGAGAAGGCCATGAAACGCTCAAAATCGCTGCGTGTGGTGTGAATAAAGAAGCCTGGTACATGAAACAAATTCTCAAATCACAGCGATTCGTGAGTGGTTGGTCTGAATTAAAAAAAGTCTAGTATTACTCCAATACATCTCCGTCATCTTCACTTGGTGCTTCAAATGGAGTCCATTTCTTTTTGAAAAAGATGTGCTGATAATATTTATCTGCTAATGGATCGATCTTAATTTTTTTATTATCCATACACTTGCGATAAGCAGCTTCATCTGGTTTTCCAAGAAGAATGGCATTTTTTCCGATGCAAGTCCTGAAACTCCATTCCAAACGCGTATAGAATAAGGCCTGCTCAGCACTCATTTCATCTGTCACTGGAAAAGCGCTTGCTGACATTGGATTCCGGTGGGCCATGCGGAAAGTGGCACGATCGTAGAACTTCATGTCTTCTTCAAATTCAAAACCTGTATTGATACCGGCCTTCTCAGGTTCAGGGACTCTCGTGAGATCAAGCGGTTCACCAAAGATTTCTGTTTTAAAGAAGAAATTTTCATTGGCCGAAAGTTCGCTTAAACAACGTTGGTATTTTTCTTTGTAACCGTCTGCTTTGATATCCTGAATACAGTGATGAAATTTTTCTGGAAGTCGACAAATGAAAAGATCTTCAATTTCTCTCACTGTAAACTGACCTTTCAAATTTTTAAGAATAGGATTGAAAGTATTTTTGAAAGTGCTGAGTGAATTGAAATTACTTAAACATTTACGGTAGAAAACACGGTCATAATCCATGAGGTAATCTTCAAAAGCAAATCGTGGATCAGCAATTGATAAACGCCCTTTTTCTCTCTTACCATTGAATTCGACTACAAAACTCTCTGGGAACGGGCTTTTTGCCCAATCACGATTTTCTTCAAGTGGAGCAATGTTATCGTCATGATTAACGACACCAATTGCACCATCAATTAAGCGAAGTCCATCAAGACTCATCAGACCTTTTAGAATTTCTGGAACCAGAATTTCTGCAATTCGATCGCCTAAACATTTATGGTGACCAAATCCGAAGTGAAGATACGGTGTATCGGGTGATTGAATCCCTGGTCGATCAACGCGAAAGTTATTCGGGCGATTGACTCTTCTCTCATCAAACATAGCGGA
>CBIHOP010000422.1:0-2828 GCA_966211385.1 uncultured Bacteriovorax sp. | reverse complement strand
AAAATAAAAAAAGGTCATGATTTTAACCATGACCTCTCTCTTTTTTTCCACCACTGTAGTGGGGCAGTTTTAAATGCTTTCAAGCGACTGATAATCATGCAGAACTTTTGCTCTCAATAGCGGCACTTTCATATTTCGATCGTAGCCTAAAAGATGAGCGACTGTTCTTAAAAGCTCCAACTGCTCACTTCTATTTCCCAATGATTCGAAGAGGCTCAAAAGATAAACAGTATTTTTAGCAAATGTCTCAACGAATTCAGCGATCACCGCTTTGAATTCAGGGGTTGGATTATAAAATTCACAGCCAATAAAGTTTACGAAAACGCGATCAACAGGACTCATGTTTTCAAACGTTCGAACAATTCTCATTTTTGTTTTTAGAATCGTGCGCTCAAACTCTTCAACCGAAAGACTTTTAATTTGTTCAGGAGTCAGTGACTGAAAACGCGGAAAGTGAACGATGTTAAGAGCAATAGGAAGAGAATTGATATCCGGAATATGTGGAAGTTCAGAAAGAAGGACTCCTCCTTCTGAAACGTTTAATATTCTGGCCTTAAAAACGTGCTCCCCATCAACATAAAGACATTGTGATTTGAGAGGAGCACGCAAAAATTTTCTTTGTAGTCTTGAATCGCTCATAGAAGTTTAGAAGCTACCTCTGAAAGTGGTGAACGTTCACCAACTTTTAGTGTTGTGTGACCGATTATATCTTCTGTTTTTAAACGTTCTACGACGTATGCAAGACCGTTGTTTGTTTCATCGAGATAAGGGCTGTCGATCTGTTGCGGATCTCCAGTCAGAACGATTTTCGTGCCTTCCCCCGCTCTCGTAACAATTGTTTTTACTTCGTGTGGAGACAAGTTCTGAGCTTCATCGACGATTAAATATTGACCAGGAATCGAGCGACCTCTGATGTATGTTAGAGGTTCAATATGCAGAAGACCTTGGTTGATTAATTCCTCGTAAGACGTACCAGCTTGTTTGCGGTTTTGATTGAACAAGAAGTCCATGTTATCAAAAATCGGCTGCATCCAAGGAGCAAGTTTTTCATTTACGTCACCAGGTAAAAATCCTAGGTCACGTCCCATCGGTTGGATTGGACGAGAAACAAGTAGACGTGAATATTTTCCTTGAGCAATCGCTTTTTCCAAACCGGCCGCAATCGCAAGAAGTGTTTTACCAGTTCCTGCTTTACCAACAAGTGAAACGAGAGCGATCTCATCGTTAAGAAGAGCATCAAGCGCAAATTGTTGTTCAATGTTTTTTGGGTAGATTCCCCAAATACCTTCACGTAGTGAAATGAGAGGTACAATTCCTTTTTTCCCTTGGTGATAGCGGCCCAACAATCTTCTTCTTGGGTTGTGGAATTCTTGAAGAATGAAATACTCATTGGCGAAAACACCCATTTGTTCATCTTCATCCAAAGCTAGAAAGCGGCTCGATTCATATTCTTTTAAACGATCACCGGAAATTTCGAAAATTCTCTGACCTGAATAAAGTTCTTCAAGCGTAACATCAACTTGTCCGTAGTCGTCCGCTGGAATCCCGAGGATGTCTGATTTCAAACGAAGGTTGATATCTTTAGTTACTAGTAAAACATCCTCACCTCTTTGCTTTAGAGCAAGAGCGGAAGACAGAATCAAGTTATCATTGAGACTAACATCGATCGGTAAATTTTTTGATTCAGCAATAAGATCAACGGAAATGATGAGTGTGCCACCCGATTCAAGAACAACACCTTCATTAAGAGCACCTAATGAACGAAGATCATCAATGAAGCGTGAGAAGTTACGCGCGTTTCTTCCGTTTTCGTTTTGATCTTTTTTGAAACGGTCAATTTCTTCAATAACGATAAGAGGAATAAAGACTGTGTTTTTACCAAACTTTTTAAAAGCACTTGGATCAAACAATAGAACGTTAGTGTCCAGGACAAAAGTCTTCTTCAACAATACCTCCGTGTACTGAAAAACCAGACCGAAATAGTCGGTCTATTCTTCGTTGTCTCTTGATAAAAATGATAGAGATCTAGAGATCGATTGAAAAGTCGAAAAGACTTACATATACGATGAATCTTTTAGCTTCTTGCTCTTTGAATTTGTAGCCCACTTCCGTTCCGTAGAAACCACCCGTCACTTTGATAGGCCAGAACTTCACTGTTGCTCCATAGGAAAGATAACCTCCGCTCCATCCGCCGTGGAATGTGAGGAGTGGCAATGAGAGTTCAGCTCCCATATGGAATTTTCGACCAAAAGGAATTGTCGCGTTTAAAGGATGCATATCCATTGAAAGCGTATAATCGAAAAAACCAAAATCTTGCTTATACGCAACACCTGTATTGATTCGCATTTCTTGCAGAGGAACGTCACCGATCCCTTCTGTTTTTGTAAATTGAGTATCGCCAATATCAAGAATAGAAAAACCCGCCGTTAACAGAGATCTTCCTGACGAAATTGCGTACTCGGAACCTAAATCAACTCCCCACGCTTTTCCTTTTGAATATCCGAGGGCCTCTTTTAAATCTTCAATGTCCGTTGCACCGGAATTGATCTTGTTCAAAAGTTTTGTTCCAAAGAGATCGTATTGATCACTGATCCCCTGACGGTTCATGTGTTTAACAGCAACTCCAAAAGAAATTCTTCTTCCCGAGGTTAGCTTTTCTTTGTTAGATTTTTTAACTTTTTGAGAGAAGGCGCCACTTCCGATATTGTAAGCATAACCTGCCACAAAACCACGATCATATTTGTAATCAACATCGAGCGCTGGGTGAATAGCATTTCTTAAAACAATATTGGTCTTTGAAGTTGCAAATAAATTCAAACCAAAAGTTC